>NZ_JAFMNJ010000054.1:0-6755 GCF_017859255.1 Vulcanococcus sp. DEBay_Sum29NL08_54 | reverse complement strand
CGGCTGAGATCCGGTTGGCGCATCAACGCCAGGACCCCCACCAGGCAGGGGATGGCGAGGGTGCAGAGACGAAGCAGCAGCGTCACCGCCAGGGCCTGGGAGCGATCGGCTCCGTAGAGCATCGCCAGGCCAATCGAGGTGGCTTCACTGGTGCCCAAACCGGCCGGCAGCAGTGAGATCACCCCGCCGAGGCCCGTCGCAGTGCGGATCACGGCGGTTTGGTGCAGGCTCAGCTCAACGCCGAGGGCGTGATAGAGCGCCACCAGCAGGCCCGCCTCGATCATCCAGCAGACGCAGGCCAGCAGGGTGCCGGCGATCAGGGGCTTGGGTTTCATCAACTGGCGCATCCGGCCCATGGCCAGCAGCGCTTCCCGCAGCAGCCGAATCAGGCCGTTCCAGCGTTGATGCAGGGGCAGGCTCTCGAGCCAATGCTCCAGGCGCCGCAGGACCCGCGGGTGGGTCAGTACCCAGCCACCGACTCCGAGGACCGCCAGGCCAATCAGCATGGCGATCCAGACCTGCTCCCCGAGGCCCCAGCTGAGGACCAGTAGCGCACTGGCGAGATCCGCCAGGCGCTCGGCCAGGGTGATGCCCACACCCACGGTCAGCGGGAAGCCGTGGCGCCGCTGCAGCCAGAGGCCGCGCACCGCCTCGCCGCTGCGGCCGGGGGCGGCAATCAAGGCCAGGCCGGCGGCGTAGATCTTGGCGGCGGGTTTCAGGGGCAGGGGAAAGCCCAGTTGGCGCAGGTAATAGGACCAGCGCCCGATCAGCACCAGATGGCTACCCAGGCAGATGGCGGGCGCCAGGATCCACCAGCGCCAGTGCAGTTGGCCCAGGGTCGCGCTGACCTCCTGGATGCCAAAGGCCGTGGTCAGCCCGAGATAAATCGCCAGGGCTGCGACCAGCCCGAAGAGCCAACGGCGCCGCATCAGGGAATGAACCTCAACTTGCGGGCGGCATAGAGACACATCTGACCCAGGATCAGGCCCTCTTTGACGTGGGCGATGTTCGAGCTGCCGTAGCTGCGCTCTTGGTAGCGAACCGGGACTTCCACGATCTTTAGGTTCAACTTGCTGGCGCCAAACAGCAGGTCAAAGTCTCCAAAGGGGTCGAAGTCACCGAAGTAACTGCGACCGGCCTTGAGCCGTTCGTAGTCGTCCTTCCAGATCACCTTCGTGCCGCAGAGGGTGTCCTTGAGCCGTTGACGCAGCAACCAGGAGAAGGCGGCGGCAAAAAAGCGGTTGGCGGCCGTGTTCAGCGGCGGCATCGCCTCCCAGCTGCGGGGGTAGACCAGGCGGCAGCCGTTGACGAACTCCCCGCGTCCATCGGCCATGGCCTGGGCGAAGCGCGGCAGATCCTCCGGCCTGACGGTCAGATCGGCATCGAGGATCATCAGCACATCCCCCTCGGCCTGATCAAAGCCCAGCCAGACCGCATCGGCTTTGCCCTTGCCGGTCTGGCGGAATTTCTTCAGGCGCATGGGCCCCTGATAGGTCGCGCAGACCCGCTCGATCTCCTCCCAGGTGTTGTCGGAGGAATGCCCCTCGACAAAGATCACCTCGGTGAAGCGGCCCAGTTCCGGCAACCGCTCAATCGCCGGTGCGATGTTTCCGGCTTCGTTGCGGGCCGGGATGACCACGCTGACGCTGGGGTTCTGGCGCTGCTGACGGGCCGGCCGGGCCACCATCCAATGGGTCAGCCCCAGGTTGTCGATCAGCGGCAGTTGGCTCAGCCAACGGTTCGCCAAGGGGGTGATCAAGGGAATCTGACGCGGGACCAAGCAGCGCTGGCCCTCTTTCAGCACCTCCCAGCTCGCAAGATCCAGCAGGTTGCGGACGTCGTTGGGGGTCAGCCAGCTCTCAGGCGGTTGCGGTTGCCGTTGCCCCAGGCGCTCGGCGGCCTTCAGCAGCGGTTGCCAGAGCCAATTGTGGAAACTCACCACCAGGCGTGTGCGCGGGTGGCAGAAGGCCTCAAGCCGCTCCAGCACCCCTTGCACGTCCTGCAGCGTGTTCAGGGTGTTCGGCAGCAGGATCACATCGAACGGCTGGGTTTCGCCGATGGACGCCGGGGTCATCGTCTCGGCGTTGGCCGCCAGGATCCGCAGCTCGGGGTGCCGCTCACGGGCAACAGCGGCGACATCTGGATCCAGCTCGATGCCCACCCCATGGGCCGGTTGCAGATGGGCCAGCAGATCGCCGCTGCCGCAGCCCACCTCCAGCACCCGCAGGCCCGGTGGCACCAGCAGTTGGTGCAGACGCTCCAGGTCGGCGTAATAGGTGCGGTTGCGCTGGCGGAAGTGGATCTGCTGGCTCGGGGCGGTCATGAACGAAGCAGGTGGAGGGTCTGGGGCAGATCCAGGCGCAGGGCACTGGCCACGATGCGCAGGGTGCGCAGGGTGGAGTTGTTGGGGCTCATCTTCGCTGCTTGATCCAGCGCGACCTGCGCTTGGGCGGGCCGAAAGCGATAAAGCTCCACGACTCCAAGCCCCAGCAGTGCATTCGGATTGGAGGGATCCAGGGCCTTGATCTGGGTCAAGGTCTGCGCCGCATCGCCGGCGTGGCGCTGCAGGGCCTGGGCCAGAGCCAGGCTGTAGAGGTCGTTCAGGTCACCGGGATCGTCCTGGAGCCGGGCCCGCAGGATCGCCTCGGCGTCGCTCAGATAGACCTGCTCCGGGTCGCTTTGGTTGAGCTGTCCGACCTTGGAGAAGAGGCTGTCCAGTTCGCCGCGGCGCAGTTGTCCCCCCAGCTGACGCAGCAGGGCGACGCGGTTGGCCGTGCGTTCACCGGGATCGCCCTGCCCCGGTTGCAGCAGCACCGCTCGATCGGCCGGCAGCTGGACGGTCTGCCGCTGGCCATTGGCCTTCAGCAGCTGCAGCTCAGCGCTCCAGGCCCCGTCGCTGTTGGCGCCGTCACTCAGGGCCAGCTGTTGCTGAACCTCGAGGCATCCCTTGGGTAAGCGCAGCAGCCCCTGGCCCAGGGCCTGGTCGGCTTCGAGCCGTTGCTCGCCTTGGCGGAGGGTCAGCAGCAGCTTGGATCCCTGCAGGGCGCTGCTGGGCCCTGAGACCCGCACGTCCAGTCCGCCTGGAATCGCCGTGATCGAGCCGCTGAGTTGGGCCGGGCAGGTGATCGCTGCGGTGCGCACGCTCAGTTGCTTGCGGCGCAGCAGTTGCGCCTGGCTGCCATCGGGCAGGGGCCAGCTGCCCACCTGCTCGAAGTGCGCTGAGTTCTGCAGCAGTTCGCTTTGGCGAGCCTGCCGCTCATCGCTCATCACCCCCTGGTCCCCGCCTTTGCGGAGGAACCAGTCGAAGTTGCTGAGTTCTTCCTCCAGCCGCTCCTTGGGGGCCACGGTCTGGCGGGCGGCCAGGCGGAACTGCTGGCGCCGTCCCTCGGCTTCGAGGTTGAAGGCGTTGAGTCCTTCACTGTCTGGGAGCACCGCCAGGGTTGAGAGCTGGTTGGGGCTGGTGCTGCGGACGCTGGCCACGATCGCCTCGATGGGCCAGCCCCCCTGGGGGTTCGGGCGATGGGGCGGAAAGCTGCTGAGCTTGGGCCCCCAGCCGAATTGGCTCCAGAGCGCCCCCAGCAGCGCGACCAGCACCAGCGCCCCCTGCCAAAGGGGTGCCCAGCGGCGTTCGACGCTGGCGACGATCAGGGCCAAGGCAATGGCCAGCTGCGGCAGCAGGGGCAGGACGAAGCGGAAGTCCTTGCTGGTCATCAGGATGCAGATCAGCAGTCCCCCCAGGGGAAAGCTCAACCACCAGATCAGCCAGGCCTTGTCTGGGTTGAGTTGCGGTCTGCGCTCCACCAGCGCGATGACTCCGCCCACCAGCACCAGGGCCGTCAGGCTGCTGCCGAGCATCGCCGGCAGCAATTTCAGGTAGTAGAGCCAACCCTCCAGGCTGTTGGCCTCCAGGCCGTCCTGGTAGGCGACCCCCCACTGGCGCGCTTTGTTGATCGTGCTCAGGATGGTCAGCCAGTTCTGGCTGAACCAGGGCCAGACCAGGAGCCAGGCGATGACGCTGGCCGTGGCGCCCTGCAGCAAAGGCCGCCATTGGCCGCGGCGCGCTTCGCGCAGGCCCCCGATCAGGAGCAGCAGCAGGGGGAGCCAGAGCAGCACCAAGCCCGTCGGCCGGGTCAGGGCCACCAGCCCCAGTCCGATTCCGCTGAGGACGGTCCAGAGCCAGCGACGGCCGGCCGCAAACCAGCGCCGCTGGCTCAGGATCCACCAGCTGCCGGTCATGACCGCCGTCAGGCTCAGGTCGATCAGGTAGTCGGTGCGTTGATTCAGCAGGGCCGGGGCTGTCGCCACAAACAGGGCGGCCCAGAGCCCCGCGCGGCGGCTGTGCAGTTGCCGGCCTTGGCCGTAGCAGCTCAGCAGCAGGATCCCGTTGAAGACGGCGCCGGAGGCCATGGCGCTGCTGAAGCTCGGGCCGAGCAGCTGCAGAACGGGTGCACTGAGCACGTAGGTCAGCGGGCCGCGGTAGCTGGGGGCCTGGGCCCAGAGGCTGTGCCACCAGTCCCCGCTCCAGGGGGCCGGCTGGCTCAGGACCTGCCAGACCCCCAGGGCGCGGCTGAGGTGATCGCCTTGGTCCCAGGCCGGCGGGGCCTGGTGCTGCTGAATCCAAAGGCCGTCCAGCAGCAGGCAGAGCAGCCAGAGGGCCAGCAGCAGCAGGCCATCACGCCGGTTCAGTTGCCGCTGGGGCTGCGTACCAAGGTCCATGGGGCCAGATCATCGCCCGAGGCCAGGGGGATCAGCTCCCGATTGGCGGAATCCTGCAGGGCTGGTGTCTCAATCCAGGCCAAGCGGCCTGGCTTCAGTGCCGCCGCGCTCTCCACCTTTGCTCCCAACTGCGGAGTCCCCAGGGCCAGCAGGATCAGCTGGGCATGGGCCTGGCCGCTCAGGGGGCTGCCGCTGATGACGGCCACCGGTTCTGCGGCCAGCAGCGGTTGGATCGCGCCATCGCTGAGGGCCTGGCGCAGCCCTGGAGAGCGATCGCTGAACAGGCCCCCCTGCACCAGCAGGCTCAGGGCCAGCCAGGGGCCGATCAACACGGCGGCCAGGACGCGTTTCGGGGTCCGTTGCTGGGGCAGCAGCGCCCAGCTCAGGCCCAGGGCCAGGGCCGCAAGACCCAGCAGTGCTGGCGCCAGGGGCGGGATCTCGAGTGGGAGCAGGTTTCCGGGGAGCAGGAGCAGCGCCCCGGCCAGGCAGAGCAACACCCCGAGGCCAGCGACGCCCCAGGCGATGGCCCGCGGCCGGGCGATGCCCGATTGCGCGAACAGCCGCAGGCCGCTGGCGGCCCAGATCGCCAGAAAGGGGGTGAGCTGCAGGCCGTAGTAGGGCGTCTTGGTGCGGAAGCAACTCAGCAGCAGCAGCAGGCCGAGCGGATAGACCAGCAACAGCAGCCCCTGCTCCGAGCGCCAGCGCCTCAGGCCCCAGACCAGCCCGGCGAGGGCCACCAGGCTCCAGGGCGCGCAGTTGGCTGGGATGTTCCAGAAGTAATAGAGGGGACCGGCGCTGTAGACGTCGCTTTCCGAGAGGAACAGCAGCTTGTCCAGCAGTCCTCCGACGACGCCAGCCCCGTAGTGCTGCAGGCTCAGGCCCAGCCAGAGCCCGACGGGCAGCCAGCCCAGCAGGAGCCCGGACCAGAAGGCGGCCGAGCGCAGCAGGACACGCCGCCGCAAGAGCAGGAAGGGCAGCAGGGCCAGCACCGGTAGCGCGACCATGAAGCCCTTGATCAAAAAGGCCGGTCCCAGCCAGGCCCCTGCGGCGAAGCTCCATCCGCGGGACCGTTCGTCTGCTCGCAGCAACGCCAGGGCCCCGAGCAGCTCCAGCGCCAGCAGGGGCATGTCCTGGCTGGCCAGGTGGGCGTAGTTAATAAAGAGTGGCGTGAGCGCCAGGACGGCGGCACTGAGCCAGCCCAGTCCTGGGCCCAGCAGGCGATGGGCGAGGCCTGCGGTGAACGCCAGAGCCAGGCCAGCCGCGAGCAGCGAGGGCAGGTGCGCGGCCCAGCTGTTGGCACCGAAGAGCTGCTGGCTGCTGGCGATGAGCCACTGCACACCGACCGTGCGATCAAACAGCGGTTGATCCCACCAGAGGGGCGCGAGCCACTGGCCGCTCTCTTGGATCCAGCGGGCCTGGAGGGCGTAGTAGCCCTCGTCATGGGCCAGGTAGCTGCGGGGCGCAACGCTGAGCAGTAGCGGCAGAAACGGCAAGGCGCGCCACCACAAAAAGAGTGCGTTGGTATACGAAAACAACCCTGCTTTGTGTCTCTTGTTACTAGTCATTGCAGGTTGTGGCACACCCGATGTTTCTGGCTAGGGGGTCGGTTCCGCATCATCGCCGGGGGCCTTGTGCCCTTCTCCTCGTTTTGGTGTGAGGACCAATGAAACTGTTCCAGAAGCTTCTTCTGGCGCCTGCAGCTCTGGGCCTTCTGGCTCCTGTTGCTGCAAACGCCGCTG
Source organism: Vulcanococcus sp. DEBay_Sum29NL08_54 (assembly GCF_017859255.1). Lineage (NCBI taxonomy): Bacteria > Bacillati > Cyanobacteriota > Cyanophyceae > Synechococcales > Synechococcaceae > Vulcanococcus > Vulcanococcus sp. DEBay_Sum29NL08_54. The sequence goes on along the minus strand of NZ_JAFMNJ010000054.1, from coordinate 300 downwards.
ATGTCAACATCGCTGGCCTGAGCCAGTACGGCACCGAAGAGCAGGTGACTTCGATCACCCAGTTCTCCGACGTGCAGCCCACCGACTGGGCTTATCAGGCACTGAGCAACCTGATCGAGCGCTACGGCTGCGTCGCTGGCTACCCCAACGGCACCTACCGCGGCAACCGTGCGATGACCCGCTATGAAGCGGCCGCACTGCTGAACGCTTGCCTCGACCGGATCACTGAGGTGACCGACGAGCTGAAGCGCCTGATGAAGGAATTCGAGCGTGAGCTGGCTGTGCTCCGCGGCCGCGTGG
>NZ_JAFMNJ010000021.1:0-29456 GCF_017859255.1 Vulcanococcus sp. DEBay_Sum29NL08_54 | reverse complement strand
GGTTTTCACCACCGAACCGCTCATCCCCTTGGCCCGGGCCAGGTGATCAATGAACAGGGGCATCAGCAGCTGGGTGCTGCAGAAGCGTCCGTGTTCATCCACCGCGGCAATGCGATCGCCATCGCCGTCAAAGACGATGCCCACGGCCGGCCGGCCGGCCAGGGTCGAGGCCCGCACCTCTGCGATCAGTTGCTGCAGGTAGGGGGCCAGGGGTTCGGGCGGGTTGCCGCCAAAGAGGGGGTCGCGGTTGGAGCGGATCTCACGCAGGTGATCGCTCTTCGCTGCACCCTCGAGCAGGCGGCTCAGTCCACCGGCCGCGGAGCCGTGCATCGGATCGACGATCACCTGCAGGCCTAGGCGCTCGAGTCCGGCGCTTAGAGCTGCGGTGTCCACCTTGGCTTTGAGGCCCGCGAGGTAGGTCCCCATGGCGTCAAAACGCAGGGTCTCGCCTTGGATCGGCACGGAGATGCCGCCGGCCTGCAGCCGCTGCTCCACCCGCTTGGTGAAGTCCCCTTCCACCGACCCACCAAAGGGGCCTTTGATCTTCAGGCCCAGCCATTCCGGGGGGTTGTGGCTGGCGGTGATCACCAATGCACCGAGGGCCTGGCGTTCCACTACGGCCCAGCTGGCGGCTGGAGTGGGGATGGGCGCTTCCGCCAACACCGGCACCAAATCGGCGCCGCGCACCGCGCTGCAGATCGCTTCAGCGAGTTCCGGCGCGAGGAAGCGGCGGTCGTAGCCGACCACAATCTCGCGGCTGTTCAGTCCTGCGGGTGCTGAGGCCTCCAGTTCCCGGGCGGACGCGGCAGCAACCGGCAGGAGCCTCTCGACCGTGATGTCCACGCCGAGGATGCCCCGCCAACCGTCGGTGCCGAAGGCAATGGGGCTGGCCTCCAGGGGCAGGGGCGCTGAAGCCATCGGAGCAGGGCAGGGGCGACATCCACGTGCTAGCAGCCTGCGGCGGCCACCTAGCGTCAGGGGGTGCCAGCTCAGATCCTGCTCAACGACCGCTTCTTGCGCAGTTGGTTGCGCTGCAAGCGCCGCGCCTGGCTGGATTGCCATGGCGATAGCGACCAGCGGCTCTGGACGTCCCACCGCGAACTGCAGCTCGATGAGCAGCGCCGCAGTTTCGCGACCTTGTTCCCTGAACGCCCCGGCCACGGGGAGGCGGCAGCCCAGGCCGGAGCTCCGGCGGTGGTGGGCCTGCGGCTGAAGGGTGAAGGCGTCGAGGCCCACCCGCCCCTGCTCCAGAGGGTCAAAGGCGAAAGCCGTTGGGGGCCTCACAGCTATCGGCCGGTGTTGTTTCGGCCGGGACGGCGGACGACGCGCGAGCACCGCTACGTCCTGGCCCTCTGGGGGCGGTTGCTGGCGGAGGCGCAACAGGCACCGGTTCGAACCGCCTTGGTGCTCTCGGGATCAGGTCGGGGGTTGCAGCAGGAGACCGTCCCCTTGGCCGGCAGCCTGCCGCGACAGCTGGATGAAGCGCTGGAGCGCCTGGCCGAGGATCTGCGCCGGCCCACGCCGCCTCCCCTGGTGGCCGATCGCAAGAAGTGCGTGCTCTGCAGTTGGAAGGCCAGCTGTGACCAAGTGGCCGCGGCGGAGGGACACCTCAGCGAAGTCAGTGGGATCGGCGCCAAGCGGCGCGACATGTTGATGGAGCTGGGGATCGATCGTCTCGGTGCCCTGGCTGAGGCCGATCCAGGCGACCTGGCGGATCGCCTGATGACCTATGGCGAGCAGCACGCCGAGATCGCGCCGCAGCTGGTCACCCAAGCCCAGGTGCAGGCCAGGGGCGAACCGCTGCGGCGCGACCCTCTGGCGGCCCTGCCGGAGTTGGCGAAGGCACCTGGGGTGCTCATCTACGACATCGAATCGGATCCCGATGCCCGGGACGATTTCCTTCATGGCTTTGTCCGTCTGCCCCGCAATCCCGACGGCACTTGGCCGGATCTAGCCCAGGCCTCCGCTGCGCCTTACCACCCGGTTCTGGCCCTGCTGGAGCACGGCGAAGAGCGGCTCTGGCAGCGCCTGATGCGTTTGCTCGAGGCCTATCCCGATTGGCCGGTCTTGCACTTCGGCGAAACGGAGGTCTTGGCCCTGGTGAAGATGGGCCAACGCTTGGGGGTGCGCGAGCGGGAGCTCAAGGCCCTACGGGCCCGGATGCTGGATGTGCATCAGCGCCTGCGCCAGCACTGGTGGATGCCCACCAACAGCTACGGGCTCAAGGCGGTGGCCAGTTGGCTCGGCTTCCGTTGGAGCCAACCGGGGGTTGATGGGGCTCGGGCCCTGCTCTGGTGGCGGCGCTGGCGCCTGGGCGGAGCCGGCGCCGATGGCCGTGGCTCCCGCCAGAACCTGCGCCGGATCTTCCGCTACAACCACGACGATGCCCTGGCGACCTGGGTGGTCGCCCGTTGGCTTCTCGATCAGCCCTGACCGCCAGCGCCGATTGGAGGCGCGATAAAGGCCAGGGGTGTGCTGATGGTCACCTCGGTGCCGCCTGCGTGCAGGGTGCTGGCCTCGAGCTGAGAGCGTCGGATCAGCGCCAGCCCCCGGCCGCCCTGAGAGGAGGTCACCACTCCAGCCCGCTCGCCGCCGGCGCTGCTCAGGGTTGTGCCGGGCTCGAGGGCTTCGCTGCTCTCCCAGTAGCGCAGCTGTTGCTTGACCCCGTCGTAGGTGGCGAGTTTCGCCAGGGTCTCCTGGCCCACGTAGCAACCCTTGTTCAGGCTCACCCAATGGGCCAGTCCGAGTTCAAACGGATTGGTGTCGTCGTTGAGTTCGCTCGGTTCGGCGGGCAGGCCATGGCGGAGGCGGTTGGCTTCCACCTGCTCGCCGGACCATTCCGGAAGGTCAGCGAGCCATGGCGGCAGCTCCTCGTCAGATCGCTGCAAGACAACGGCAGCATTTGGACCGCTGCCGAGGTCGACGCCGGGACGCAGCAGCACGCTGTCTTCGGTTTGGGCGTCGCCCTGCCACTGCCAGAGGGTGGCCGGCTGAACAGCGCCCAGCCGCACGTTGTCGGCGGGGAAGAGCACGCGATCCAGGGCGGCCCGGATGGCCTCACCATTCCCCGCGATGACGATCAGGTCAGCACCTGCGTCATCAATGCAGACCAGGGCCAGGCCGCGCATTCGTGCCGTTGGGCTGATCAGGCAGGTCGGCAGGCAGTCTCCGGCTTTGGCCAGTTCAATCGCTTGACTGCTCTGGCCGTGCAGGAAGCGGCGGGTGTCGCTGCCCTCCAGGCGGATCAAGCTGACGGGAGTGCCCCAGCGGCTGGCTGCGCTCATGCCTGGTGTGCGGCTGCGACTTCATCCAGCTGGAACAGGCTGCGCAGTTCCAGACCGGCCTCCTGCATGGCAGCCAGACCGCCTTCCTGGCGATCGACGATCGTCACGACGCGCTCGACCACATACCCCGCTTCGCGCAACTGCTTCACCGCTTTGAGGGAGGAGCCACCGGTGGTGACCACGTCCTCGAGCACGGTGATCCGGCTTCCCGCCTCCGGCAGGGGCCCCTCCAGCCAGGCACCGGTGCCATGGCCTTTGGCTTCCTTGCGGACGATCAGGGCATCCAGGGCTTGACCGGCCAAGGCCGCGGCTTGGGCCACGCCACTGACCAGGGGGTCGGCGCCGAGGGTCAGGCCTGCGACGGCCACAGCGCCGGGCTCGACCAGTTCCAGCATTTGGGCCGACAGCAGCGCGAGGCCCAATCCGCTGAGGCTGACGGGCTTGCAGTTGACGTAGTGACTGCTGGTGCGACCGGAGGCCAGGGTGAAGTTGCCGTGGCGGTAGGCCCGCGTGGCCAGCAGCTCCAGCAGCAGTTGCCGCTGTTCGGTGCTGGTGGAAGGCAGGGAAACGGTGGTAGTCACTCCGCTGGCGTCGAGCTCTCGGTCTGTCTAGTTTGCGCCTAGAGCCCAGAGCCCCAAGGGATGCAGCTGCTCCGCTCACTCGCCATCGCTGCCGCTGCGGCGGGATCGCTGATCCCGGCTGCTTCAGCGGGCCCCGTTGTCTGCCGCACCAGCATCGAGGCGCCCCTCGATGGTTCTCCGCTGGTGGAGGTGAGTCGCTGCGGGCCAGTGACGACCACGGCTGAGCTGATGGAGCAGCGCTTCTTCAGCTACACCGCGCCCTATGCCCGTGGGGTCAGCGTCGTGAATCAGATCACCGATGTTCTCGGCATTGCCATGGGCGGCCGCGAGGGCAACCGGGTGATGGGTCTGGGTTTCCCCGATCAGACCATCGTCTGGGACGGTTCGGCGGTGGAGAACACCTATCAAGTGCTGCTGGATCAGCAGAGCACCCCCCTGCCTTGGCGCACGGCCGATGTCTCCAATGGCTTCTGCCAAGGGTTGCCCCAGGGCGGCTGCAGCAACCTCTCTGCTCCCGTGCGCGGCCTGTGGTAAACCACAACCGCCGGGGGTCTAGCAATCTGGTGAATGCAGCGGACTCATAATCCGCCTTAGGCGAGTTCGATCCTCGCGACCCCCATTCTTTGGCGATGCGATTTCTGGCTCCGGCGGCCCTGCTGATCCTGCTGGCCTTTTTCGCCGCCTCCGAATTTGCCCTGATTCGCCTGCGCCCGACCCGGGTGCAGTTGCTCGAGGAGGACGGCCACGCTGGTGCGACCGCCGTGGCACGCCTGCAGCGGCGTTTGCGCCGGGCCCTGGTGGCGACGCAGCTCGGCATGGCCATGGCCCTGTTGGCGCTGGGCTGGAGTGGCCGCGCCCTAGCCGAACGGCTCTCCACTGCTGCCGGTCAGCAGGTCTGGTGGGACATCGCTGTCTTTGCTGTCCTCGTGCTCCTGGCCACTCTTTTGGGCGGCTTGGTGCCCAAGGCCTGGGTCTTGCATCGCCCCGAAGCCACCGCCCTTCGGCTGGCTCCGGTGTTGGAGAACCTGATTCGCACCCTGGCGCCGTTTTTGGCGGTGGTGGAGCGTCTGGGTGATGGGGTGCTGCGCTTGCTGGGCTTGCCGCGTAACTGGGATCAGTTGGTGCCGGCCCTCTCAGCCGGTGAGCTCGAAACCCTGATTGAGTCCAACAGCGTCACCGGCTTGATGCCCGATGAGCGCGACATGTTGGAGGGTCTCTTTTCTCTGCGCGATACCCAGGTGCGGGAGGTGATGGTCCCCCGTTCGGGCATGGTCACCCTGCCTTTGGAGGTGCGCTTTGGTGAGCTGATGGAGGCCGTCCATACGACCCACCACGCCCGCTTCCCGGTCTTGGGCAGTTCCCTCGATGACGTGCGCGGGGTGCTGGACCTCAGGCGTTTGGCGGAACCGATTGCCAAGGGACTTCTGCAGCGCGACACACCGTTGGCTCCCTATGTCACCCCGGTCACCAAGGTTCAAGAGACCACGCCAGTCGCTGAATTGCTGCCCTTGATTCGCAGTGGTCAACCGCTGTTGCTGGTGGTGGATGAGCACGGAGGCACCGAGGGTCTGGTCACGATCTCCGACTTCACCAGCGAGATCGTCGGCGAAGAGGAGGATCCCGAAAATCCCGAGGAGGATCTCCAGCAGCTCCAGGACGACAGCTGGTTGGTGGCCGGAGATCTGGAGATTTATGAGCTGAACCGGGAGCTCAACCTCCAGTTGCCTGAATCCGACGAACATCACACCCTCGCCGGCTTCCTCTTGGAGCGCCTGCAGCACATCCCTTCACCCGGAGAAAGTGTGTTCTGGAAGGGGCATCAATTTGAGGTCCTCGCGATGGATGGTCCCCGGATTGACCGTGTAGAGATCAGTCGCCGTTTGGCAGAGCCCGTCAGCGATGACGACCTTTGATCCCTGATAATTACTGCGCCGGAACACCAACGCCATGAAGCCAGTCCGCGTTGGGGTCATCGGGATCGGAAACATGGGCTGGCACCACGCCCGGGTGCTCAGCCTGCTCAAGGATGCGGAGCTTGTCGGGGTTGCGGACCCAGACCCCCATCGCGGTCAGCTTGCGGTCGAGCAGTTTGGCTGCCGCTGGTTTGGGGATTACACCGAGCTGCTGAAGGAAGTCGAGGCGGTTTGCATCGCGGTGCCGACGCTCCTGCACCACCGCGTCGGCATGGCCTGCTTTGACGCGGGCGTCCACGTCCTGATCGAGAAGCCAATCGCAGCGACCCAAGACGAGGCCTCCGATCTGATTCGAGCGGCGAAATCCTCAGGCCGTCTGCTGCAGGTGGGGCACATCGAGCGCTTTAACCCGGCCTTCCGCGAGTTGGTCAAGGTGGTGGCTGGCGAGGAGGTTGTTGTGCTGGAGGCCCGCCGCCACAGCCCCAACCCGGACCGCGCCAATGACGTCTCGGTGGTGCTGGATCTCATGATCCATGACATCGATTTGGTGCTGGAACTGGCGCAGGCCCCCGTTATTCGCCTTGCCGCCGCCGGCGGCCGCAGCGCCGATGGTCCGATCGATTACGTCAATGCCACCTTGGGCTTTGCCAATGGTGTGGTCGCCAGCCTGACCGCCAGCAAGATGGCGCACCGCAAAATCCGCAGCCTCTCCGCCCACTGCCGCAGCGCCCTGGTGGAGACCGATTTCCTCAACCGCAGCCTGCAGATTCACCGGCGGACCCACCAGTCCTTCAGCGCTGACCACGGTGAATTGCTGTATCGCAACGACGGATTCATCGAAGAGGTCAGCACCTCGCCGGTGGACCCCCTTGTCGCTGAGCTGGAGCATTTCCTCCAGTGCGTTCGCGGTGAGGAGAAGCCCGCCGTTGATGGCCCTCAGGCCTCGCGGGCCCTGCTGCTGGCCGATTTGATCGAGCAGTGCGTTGAGCAGGCCAACATCTGCATGACCCTGCCGGAGCCGATCTAACTCAGGCCATCTCCGCCAGTTCTTTCAGCGCCAGCAGCTGCCAGCGGCGGCAGTCAGCTGGTGAGGCGCGATAGAAGGCATCCCAGGCATCGCCTTTGTGGCTGCCGTACTCCGCGGGATCGATCTCCGGATGGCGCTGCTGCCAGCCGACGCGGACCGCGTGGCCAATCACCACATCCAGCACCAGGTCGTCAGCGACGCTGACCTCCGGGTTGGCATCGACGAAGGCAATCAGGGTGACCAGGGTCTCGATGCAGAGGCGGCGGTATTCGGGCGCCTCAATCTTGCTGAGCAGGTGCTCGACGTGAACCGCGAAGTTGCGCTCGCCGGGGGTCTTCTCCTTGAGCAGCGGTGCGCTCTCGAGCCGGTTGCGGCGCTCGAGCTTGTCGCCGATGACCAGGCCGCGGCAGTGGTGCAGCAGGCTCCAGATTCCGGGGTGGAAGTCCCGGGGCACGTTCTGCAGCGCACCCATGCGCTCCCGGTGTTTCAGCCAGTTTTCGCCCTTTTCGAGCTCCTCCAAGGGTTCAGGAGCCTCCCAGCTCACCCGGCCACTGAGGTGCAGTTGCTCCTTGCGTTGCAGGGCGGCCTTGGCGTGCTCCACATCGCTGAGCACCTGCTTGAGCCGCCGTCCGATGGCGTGGGGCGGCGTGTCGCAGAGGGCCTCGAAGGCTTCACTCGGTGAGAGGTTCTGCTCCCCGGCCACTTCACTGGTGAGCAGCAGCAGCAGTTGTCCCAGCTGCAGGGTCAGGCTGCCGCTGAGTAAGGCGGGATCACGTCGGGCCAGACCATCGAGGGCGAGCAGGAGTTCCTGCTGCAGCACCCATTCGCGGCTGTCCTCGCCGCTGTAGAGGCGGATCATGGCTGCAATCGCCTTGCTGCTGAGGGGCTGGGTGATCAGGGAGTCGTTGGTGTAGTTGCGCCCCACCACGACCTGTTTCTGGCGCACCAAGAGATCGGTGAGGGCATCTTCAAGCTGGGGATGAACCAAACCCAGGACTCCAGCGCAGCGCCGCACCACGTTCCAGTCCCCATCCTTGAGGGCGCGGCGGTAGGCCTCCTCCAACAGGGCCTTGGGTGTTGCATTGCCCTTGGGTCCGGTCAGGACGGCCGAGAGGCCGAGCCGGCGGACCAAGAGCTCAAGCAACTCGGCTTGCTCCTGTAGGGAGGCGCTTTGCCAGAGCCGCTCCAGCAGCGCATCCAGGCTGGATTCCTCCAGCTCTTGCTCTTGTTCGGCGGTCAGCGGTTTGTCCAGGCCGCTGCTCTGCAGTCCTTGGATGGGCTCCGCAGCGCTGACGGCAGCCTCCGGTTGCGCATGGGGCAGTTCCGCCCAGCAGGCTTGGTTGGCCAGGTCGTCCAAGCTGCCGAGTTGCACCGCGGTTCCACCCAGCACGCCGCTCCGCAGGGTCTCCCCAAGCCGCAGGAAGGTGTCAGGGCTGCGCTGGAAGGGACCTTCTTCGACAGGGATCAGCAGCAGCGGTAGCCCGCTGCCGCGCCAGTGGCGTTGCAACTGACTGATTTCGTTGGTGACCGCATCCACCAGTTGCTCGGGGTCATCGGAGAGATAGAAGGTGTCCTCCTCCAGCACCGCTGGCAAAAAGGCCAGGGTTTGGCCGTCTTGGCGGTAGAGCCGGGCGGTGGCCATGGTCTCCATGCGCAGCCGCGGATGACCGCTCAGGCCCAGTCGCGCATTGGCGCCCACCTGGGCCATCCGCCGGCCGAGCTCTTTGGAGCTGGCGATGTTGCTGGGCCCGGGGCGGCTGACGGCCAGTCCCGCCTGCTCCAGGGCCGCTGCGATGTGCTCGCGGGCGGGCACGAAACTCACCAGGACCTGAGGCGCCCCCAGGCTGCGGCTGCGGCGCCGTTCGCTGGGGTCCAGTTGCTGCGGCTCCAGTAGGCCCAGCAGCATCAGGTCGCTGAGCCAGGTCAGGCTTTGCGTCCAGAGCAGGGGAACGTTGTCGTTGGCAATGCGCTCCTGGCTTCCCGGTTGCTTGCGCTCAGCCTCGATGCTGGCTTTGGGCACCAGATAGACCTCCGGCAGCAGCTCGATGCCGTCCACGTCGACGGCAACCTTGCGCAGCCGCTCCCGCCAGCTCCAGGCCTCACTCCAGCGTTCTTCGCAGCAGGCCGTGATCAGCTCATAGGCCAGGAACAGGGGCCATTCGCATTCGATGTGCTCGAACTGGGCCAGTTCCTCCCGTTCGTAGTGCAGTCGGTTGTGGTCCTCGACGACGGTCTGGTGGCCGTCCCGGCGGAAGCGCTTGTAGCCGTAGGGCCCGCCCAGTTCGGTGCGGATCTTGTCGCGCGTGCGCTCCACAAGGGCGCTGTCTTCCACGGCCCAGGCCGGGTAGCCAATCACCGAGAGGCAGGCCGCATCGACTTCTTTGCTGGCTGATTCCCTGGGCAACAGGCCGCTGAGGGCGCGCCGCAGCCGCACGATGGCGTCGTGGGGAATGTGCAGGTGGCACTGACCATTGCCGTGGGGGCCATAGAGATCCAGGCCTTCCAGGGCCTCGAGGGCAGCCTTAACCAGACCAATGGAGCTGGCGTTGCGCTCGGGTAGGCCGTGGTTGCCCTTGTCCCCGCGCTCCCAGATGCCGTAATCGCGCACCCGGTAGGCGCGAGCCACGTAATAGACGAGGTTTTGCAGGAAGTCCCGTTCGTGGCTGGTTTGCACCACCACCAGTCCCGAACGGGTCAGCTGGGCGAGCTGCAGCAGGAACAGGGCCGTGGCATCGAGCTGCAGGTGCCCCCAGCCGTCATCGGGGACCACCGGGTCGCCACTACCGGTGTCGTATTTGGCGTGCAGGCAATCGAGCGGGGAGAGGGTCTGCTTGAAGCGCTCGACCTTGTGGGCCTGGCGCAGCATCGCGTTGAGTAGACCCCGCATCAGTTGCAGCACCCGCTGCTCCAGCTCGTAGACGCGGGCGGTGGCGCCACTGAGGCGCCGATGGGCCAGGGCGAGGCCCCAGACGCATTGGATCGAGTAGACGCAGTCCCGCACCCAGGCATCGCCGTAGTTGCCGTGGACGTTGTTGGCGGTGCTGGCGGGGAGCAGGCCAGTGATCGGATGTTGGCGCTGCAGCACCACCTGATCGATCTGCCGGTCCAGTTCTTGCAGGCGCTGCCAAGCCTCAGCGGCACTCAGCTGCAGCGGTGCGGCGCTGTTCGCAACCGGGGCGCTGCTGAGGGTCATGGGCGAGCACTGCCTGAAGGCCAGCCATAGATTCTCCCGTGCGGCCTATCCACGACGGCATCAATGGCGACTCCCGCCAGCCCCAATGCGTTTGATCAGCCCGCCTGGGAGACCGCCCAGGTCTTGGGTGTGCAGGTGGCCGTGGCCGCCGATGTGCTCGAGGCCGCCCTGGCCTTGAAGCAACGGGGGGGCGGTCAGATCGTCACCTTGAACGCCGAGATGACGATGTCGGCCCTGGCCGATCCCGCCCTAGGTGGGGCGATCGCGGCGGCGGATCTGGTGATTCCTGATGGTGCCGGTGTGGTCTGGGCCCTCAAGCGCCAGGGTTACCGGGTGCGCCGCAGTCCAGGCATTGAGCTCGCCCGTCAGCTCCTGGTCGAGGCGGCGTCCCGCAGCTGGCGTGTGGCTTTGGTGGGGGCCAGTCCCGAGGTGATGGCGCTGGTCTCGGCCCGGCTGAAAAAAGAGATTCCTGGCCTGAACCTGCAGTTCAGCGTCCACGGCTATCAAAGCCCGGAGCAGTGGCCCGGCATTGAGCAGCAACTCCGCGAGGCCAGGCCGGATCTGGTGCTGGCGGCTTTGGGTGTGCCGCGCCAAGAGACCTGGATCCAGCGCATGCATGCTGGTCAGCCGGGCCTCTGGATGGGAGTGGGCGGCAGTTTTGACGTCTGGTCGGGCGCGAAACAGCGCGCTCCCCAGTGGATGTGCCGTCTGCAGATCGAATGGCTGTATCGCCTCGTTCAAGAGCCCAGCCGTTGGCGCCGGATGTTGGCGTTGCCGGAATTTGCCTGGGCCGTCTTGCGCCGGGGCTAGTCCCGGATGGCCAGCAAAAAGCGGTGGAGACCACAAGGGCCCCCACCGCTTTTTTGTTTCTCTCAACTGCTCAGCCGGGAATCAGCGGAAGCCGACGGAGGCTTGCCAGACAAAGGCCAGCAGCAGGAAGAACAGGGGAATGATCGGCAGGATGTCAATCAGAGGACCGAAGGCTTGGTAGGCCTCGGGCAGCTGGGCCAGGGTCTGCAGGGCGTAGGCGGCCATCCTGGTTTCGTCGTTGGCTAGGGACGGAAGCTACCACGTGTGGGCGGCCGGAGAGGCTGGTTCCCACGGAGCGAAATCCTCTGAAAAACAGCCGTCACGGATGGCCTGTCCCATCGCTGTGCTGAAGCGCACCAGTTGGGTGATGTTGTGCAGGCTGAGCAGGATCTTCCCGAGCAGTTCATCCGTTTTGATCAGGTGGTGGAGGTAGGCGCGGCTGTGGACCGTGCAGGCCGGGCAGCTGCAGCTGGGATCCAGTGGGCTGTGGTCATGGCGGAAGCGGGCGTTTTTCAAGTTCCAGCGCTCGCCGCCCACCAGGGCCGCGCCGTGGCGTCCCAGGCGGGTGGGCAGCACGCAATCAAAGAGATCGAAGCCGTTGGCCACGGCGATGGCCATTTCAGGGAGGGTGCCAACGCCCATCAGGTAGTGGGGCTTGTCATCGGGCAGTAAGGGGCCGACCTGGCGCACGATCCGGTGCATTTCTTCGGCGGGCTCGCCCACGCTCACACCACCGACGGCGATTCCTGGCAGTCCCATGGCGCTGATGACGCGTGCCGATTCTTCGCGCAGGTGCGGGAAGCAGCCCCCCTGCACGATCCCGAACAGGGCCTGATCGTCCTTGGTGTGGCTCGTGATGCAGCGCTCCAGCCAGGCATGGGTGCGGCGGCAGGCGGTCTCCACCTCGCTTTCCGTGGCGGGATAGGGCGGGCACTGGTCAAAGGCCATTGCCACATCGGCCCCCAGGGCCATTTGGATCGCCATGGATCGCTCTGGGGTGAGATCGATCCGGGCCCCATCGCGGGGGGAGCGAAAGACCACGCCGCGGTCGTTGATGGTGTTGATGTCTCCCAGGCTGAAGACCTGAAAGCCGCCGGAGTCGGTGAGCATTGGCCCGTCCCAGGCCATGAAGCGGTGCAAGCCGCCGCCATCCGCCACGATCTGCTCACCGGGTTGCAGGTGCAGGTGGAAGGTGTTGGAGAGCACCATCTCCGCCCCGGTCGCTTTGAGTTGCGCCGGCGTGACGCCCTTCACCGTGGCCAGCGTCCCCACGGGCATGAAGCGCGGGGTGGTGACGACGCCATGGGGGGTGTGAAAGCAGCCGCAACGGGCGGCGGTGCGCGTGCAGCGGGCCGTGATCTCGAAGTGGAAGCTCATCGAGGCGGCAGGATCATCTAGCCCCATCGTTGCTGGCCGCCTGCATGCTCAGGGATTGGGCTGGAGCCTGGATTTTTTACAGCGTCCTTCCGCTGCCGCCCGGGGTCACGCCGCGCTTTGAGCGCATTGCCCGCTTTGCCCCTTGGGTGGGTCTGGCGATTGGGCTGTTGGAGGCAGCGCTGTGGCAGCTGCTCGCGCCCGCGGGTCCGCTGGTGCAGATCCCCCTGGTCTTGGCCCTGGGCATCAGCCTGAGCGGCGGGCTGCATCTCGATGGGCTGATGGATACGGCCGATGGCCTGGCCGCCCCTGCTGAACGCCGTCTGGAGGCCATGGACGACAGCAGGGTTGGGGCGAGCGGGGTCCAGGCACTGTTGGTGGCTCTCTTGCTGCGCGCTGCGGCGTTGGCCTGGCTTGGCCCCCTGGCGCCTTTCGCCCTGGTCTGGGCTTCGGTTTGGGCGCGGGTTTCACCGCTGTTTGCGATGCAGTGGTTTCCCTATCTGCGCCAGAGCGAGGGCACGGCGGCGTTTCACCTGCGCCATTGGAAGGGTCTGCTGGCTGAATTGGTGCCCTCGTTGCTGTTGGCTTTTGCCCTCAGCGGCCTGCTGCTGGGACTCGGGCTCAGTCCATGGGCCGGGTTGGGCTGGCTCGGTGTGCTGCCGGCCATGCTGATTCCTTGGGTGTTGGGCCGGCGCTTGGGCGGTCACAGCGGCGACAGCTACGGCGCCTGCGTGGAGTGGAGCCTTAGTTGGATCCTGTTGCTGTTGGCCGTTTCGGCAGGCTGAGTTGGAAGGCATTGCCAGCGCTGGGCAGTTTGGGATCGAGACCGGAGGGCGGCACCCGTAGCTCCAGTGCACCGCCGATGCGTTCCGCGAGGTCCCGGCCGAGCGCCAGCCCCAGACCGCTGCCGTCGAGGGCAAGGCCGGTGCTGCCCCGTTCCCCTTTGCGGAAGATCTGCTCCCGTTCGGCGCTGGGGATTTCGGGCCCTTCGTCCCAAACCGCCAGGACGAGCTGATCGCCCTGCTCCTGGCAAACCAGGCCGACCCCGCCACCAGGGCGGCTGTAGCGGAAGGCGTTCTCCAGCAGGTTGGCCACGATTTCGGAGACGGCCGCGGCATTGCACGCTTGCGTCGGAAGCTCTCCAGGCGGCACCCAGCGCCGGCCTTGCAGGGCGGCGGTTCCAGCGGCGCGCTCCAGCAAGGGCTCCAGCACTTGGTTGAGGGAGTGCAGGTCCTCACTGCTGAAGGCTGGCGGCAGCAGCAGCGGTTGCAGGCCGTCTTGGGCGGGGGGCAGCAGCGGAGTTTGGGTGAGTTGATCGATCGCTTCGAGATAGCGATTGATCTGGTGCTGCTCGCTCAGCAGGTTGTCCACCAACGCTTGATTGGCGCTATCGCCATCGAGTCGACGCCTGAGCAGTTGTCCAAAGGTGCGCAGGGCCGCCAGGGGATTGCGCAGTTGATGGACCAGCAGCTTGAGCTGGTCGTCCCGAAGGGCCAGTTGACGGCCGAGTCGTTGTTGCTCCAGATCGAGCTTGAGCGCTTCGGTGAGGCAGAGCGCTGTTGCTTCCAGCCGATCACTCAGGGGCGTGGGCCAGGGCCAGCAGTCGGTGTCGATTCGCAGGGCTCCAAGCAGGAGCGGCCCATCTCGCAGGGCGAGCCAACGGCGCGTACTGCGCTCGTCTGGCGATGGCCTACTGGCATCGCTTTCGAGGGCCAAGACTTGCTTGGGCCAGCCGCCAATCGAGAGCAGGGAGGGTTCTCCACTGGCGCTGGGGAGGGCCACGTACACCACCAATGACCGCAGATCAGGACGATCTGCGAATTGGGCAAGTTGCTGTTTCAGCAGCGCGAGAAACCGCTTGGAGACTTGCATCTAGGCGGCGTTCTGGTGGTGGTCCACGGCCTTAAACGGAACTTTTTTCGGAGACTTGGTTCAAATCCGAGAAAAAGTCTTAAGATTTTGGGTATCGACCAATACCGAGCGGCCTGACGCAGGCAGCACGGCGATGGCTTCTGCCTTTGCTTGCAACTTTGTTGCATCGAGGTTACAGCAGGAGAGACACGTCTCTTTGCTGGTTGAACGCCAACGCTCGCTTTGCTGTCAGTTTGGGCTGTCAGACGTTTGGGCGTTGTTGAAGGTCTCTTGCCTTCGTCTCTTCGTCCCCTCCGCCCTTCGGGGTTCCTGAACCATGTCCAAAAAGCGCAAGCGCATCAGCCGCCGCCGGCTTGCTGGCCAGCGAGTCCTGGCCCATGTCGGTGTTCACAACATCGAGACCGGTGAATACAAGCCTGTGACGGCTGCCCGTCGCTACATCGCCGAGTCAGGGATCGTTCCTCCCGCTCTGGTGAACGTGCGTCGTAACGAGCACACCACGGACCGCTTCTTCTGGGGCGAAAAAGGTCTGTTTAGTGCCCAATACGCCGAGGAGAACCACTTCCTCTTCCCTTCCCTGCGTGAGATCGTCGATCGCATTGGCGAAGACAACCTCTTTGCTGGTCTCGAGGCGATGGCCGCCGACGACTGGGAAGAAATGGAAGAGTACGAATACGCCTTCGTCTGATTCTCAGACTCTGCTTTCAGAAGGGCATCAGCCGGCCTCCCGATGGGGCCGGCTTTTTTGTTGCTCACTGAGGCAGGCCTTGGCTGGGCGCGATCCGCTCAGTGATGAAGCGTTTGAGCTCAGGGAAGAGCGATTCATCGATGCCATGGCCGCCGTCAAAGGCCAGCAATTGCGCTGACTGTCCGCTGGCTTGGAGTTGCTGCAGCAGTTCTTCGCTGGCCATGAACGGCACCACCGGATCCTGGCGGCCATGGGTCAGGAGCACGGGGGGGCAGGCAGACGGCGCTTGCCAGCCTTGATGGGGGTAGCCGCTGCAGGCGGCAATGCCGGCTAAGGGCAGTGCTGTGCCGACATCAAGGGCCATGGCTGCGCCCTGGGAGAACCCCAGCAGCACGGTCCGCTCCAGGGGGACGCTCTCAGCGAGGGCGAGAAGCCGGGCACGGAGCTTGGAGCGTGCTGCGGGCAGGGCATCCCAATCGATGGGCTGCAGGTCGTACCACTGCCGTCCGCTCCCGTAGGGGTGGGGCTCTGGCGCCCGCAGGGCGACAACACTGGTCTCTGGGTTGACGAGCAGTTCCCCGAGATCCAGGAGGTCATCGGCATCGGCTCCCCAGCCGTGCAGCAGAACGAGTCGCTGTTGCGCGTTCTCAGGCCCGAGTTGGAGCTGGTCGGGATGGCTGGTCATGGGCGGATCCGGGAGCTGCTCCTGCGTAGGTTGGACCTTCTGCCGACCTCTGCATCGCCATGGCGCCCACGGCCCTGCTCAGCGTGTCCAATAAGGAAGGGCTGGTGCCCTTGGCCCAGGGGCTGTTGGCGGCTGGTTATCAGCTGATTTCAAGCGGCGGTACGGCAGCGGCGTTGTCGGCCGCTGGGGTTCCGGTGACCAAGGTCGCTGAGCACACCGGTGCCCCCGAGATCCTTGGGGGACGCGTGAAAACCCTGCACCCCCGGATTCACGGCGGAATCCTGGCCAAGCGCTCGGACTCCTCCCACCAGAGTGATCTGGTTGACCAGGGCATTGCCCCGATCGATGTGGTCGTGGTCAATCTCTATCCCTTCCGCGAGACGATTGCTCGGCCCGATGTCAGCTGGGACGCGGCGATTGAGAACATCGACATCGGCGGGCCAGCGATGGTGCGCGCAGCCGCCAAGAACCATGCGGACGTGGCGGTCCTGACCAGTCCGGCGCAATATCCCGCCTTTCTGAAGGCCCTGGCCGCTGGAGCGATTAGCCCTGAGCTGCGGCGTCAGCTGGCCCTGGAAGCCTTCAGCCACACCGCTGAGTACGACACCGCCATCAGCCAGTGGCTGAGTGCGCAGCTGGCATCGCAGAGCGCCGGCACGTTCAGCCTGGAGTTGCCCGCGCGCCAAAGCCTGCGCTACGGCGAAAATCCCCACCAAAGCGCCACCTGGTACGCCCAGCCTGGGGCTGGCCTGGGTGCGGGCGAGCAGCTCCAGGGCAAGGAGCTCAGCTACAACAACATCCTCGATCTCGAGGCTGCCCTCGCCACGGTGCGTGAGTTCGGCTACGGCGGACAGCCTGCGGGGGGCAACGCCTTCAAGCCTGCGGCGGTCGTGGTCAAGCACACCAATCCCTGCGGCGTGGCCACTGGGACAGGCAGCGCCAATGCGATTGAGCGGGCACTGGATGCGGATCGCCTCTCGGCCTTTGGCGGCATTGTTGCGATCAATGGTCCCGTCGATGGCGCCACCGCAGGGCATTTGACCAGCCTGTTCCTGGAGTGCGTGGTTGCGCCCTCCTTTGATCCGGAAGCCCGCGAGCTGCTCTCGGCGAAGGCCAATTTGCGTTTGCTCGAGCTGGCACCGGAGGCGATTGAGCGGGCCAGCCGGCAACAGCTCCGCAGCGTCCTGGGTGGACTGCTAGTGCAGGACCTGGACGATCAGCCCGTCGACGAGACCGCTTGGCAGGTGGTGAGCAAGCGTCAGCCCAGCCCCCAAGAACTGGCGGATTTGGCCTTCTGTTGGCGCTTGGTGCGTCACGTGCGCTCCAACGCCATCACCGTGGCCCGCGGCGGTCAAAGCCTTGGCATCGGCGCCGGGCAGATGAACCGCGTGGGTTCGGCCAAGATTGCCCTGGAGACCGCTGGGGACAAGGCCCGTGGAGCCGTGCTGGCCAGCGATGGCTTCTTCCCCTTCGATGACACCGTTCGCTTGGCGGCCCAGTACGGCATCACGGCCGTGATTCAGCCCGGGGGCAGCGTCCGCGACGCGGACTCGATTGCCGCCTGCGACGAGTTGGGCCTGGCGATGGTCACCACGGGCCGCCGCCATTTCCTGCACTGATCTAGCGTCGCGCGGTCCGTCCACCACGCCAGCGCTCCATGCCGGAAGCTCTCGCCTTCAATCTCAACTTCCTGCACCCGCTGGCCATGTGGGGCCTGCTGGCCCTGAGCGGCTACGCGATGTTCCTTGGCATCAAGGCCAAGAAAACGCGTACCGCTGATGCCGAAGCGCGTAAGACCCTGATCAAGGGGCAGTTCGCGAAACGCCATTACCTCTATGGCAGCGCCGTCTTGGCGGTGATGGTGCTGGGCACCTTTGGCGGCATGGCCGTCACCTACTTGAACAACGGCAAGCTGTTCGTCGGCCCTCACCTGCTGGTGGGCATCGCCATGACCTGCGGACTCGCGATGGCGGCTGCCCTGTCCCCGCTGATGCAGCAGGGCAATCTGATCGCCCGCAAGCTGCACGTGATGCTGAACATGGGGGTCTTCACCTTGTTCCTCTGGCAAGCCGTGAGCGGGATGCAGATCCTCAACAAGATCTGGGAAAACCGCCCCGCTTGATCAGAACTGGGCCCGCCGTCTTGGCGGGCAGTCCAGCCCATGGGTGGCGTGGAAGTCCTCTTGGACCTTCCAGGTCAGGCGCCTAGAGATTTGGCGCACGATCTGACGCAGTAGATGATCCCCGCTGCTCTGCACCAGGCTTTCGGGCAGGAGACCAATCACCGCCGGGAGCTTGATCCAGACGCTGAGGTCCAGCTCCCAGCGCACATCGGTCTGGGGGATCTCGGCGTTTTGCTCTTCCAGACGGAGGGCCGCATTGAACTCCACGTCGTAGAGGTCCCGCAGGCCCGGTTGGAACTGCTCAGGCGGCACGGTGCAAATCCGATAGACGCCTTGGCTTTGAGGCAGGAGTTCCAGGCCAATCGTCGGTTCCACTTCGAAGCCAAAGTTGCCGAAGCGGCCGAGGGTGAGCCGATAGCCGTTTTGCCCCAGGCTGTTGACCTCCATGGGGGCCGCGCAACGGCGGAACCAACCTTCGTGGCGATCGAGGTAGGCCGCCACGGTTTTGGCGGGGGCCCGCATCTCCATCACATCAGCGAATTGGCTGCTGTAGCAGCGGACCCGTGTGTCCTCGCTGCGCCGCAGGGGCAGGTCGCTGGCGTCGACCTCAGGTCCAGGTGTGGTCACCGATGAGATCAACGCAGAAGGCTCTGTTGGAGGGCCTGGTTGTGGGTCAGATGAATCAATGTAAAGCGCGCTCGGGGCCCGGCTCTGCAGCGTCTGTGACAGCTCGACTAGGCGTCGGCTAAGGCCATCAAACGGCTAATCACATCCTCCACAACGCGATCGGGAGTGGAAGCGCCGGAGGTGATGCCCACCCGCAGCGGACCGCTGGGGAGGAAGGGCTCGACCACCTCCAGCTCGGCCCCCAGGGGCTTGTGTTCAATCCGGTTGCTGGGGCCAATGCGCTCAGGGGTGTCGATGTGGAACGAGCGAATCCCGCGCGTGATGGCGATCTCCTGCAGGTGGGTGGTGTTGGAGGAGTTGTAGCCGCCAATGACCACCATCAGATCGAGGGGCTCATCCACCAGAGCAAACATCGCGTCCTGCCGCTCTTGGGTGGCATCGCAGATGGTGTTGAAGGCCAGGAAGTGGTCGTTGAGCTCAGCGGGACCAAAGCGCTTGAGCATCGTGCGCTCGAACAAGCGACCGATTTCTTCGGTTTCGCTCTTGAGCATGGTGGTCTGGTTCGCCACGCCGACGCGAGCGAGATCCCGGTCGGGATCAAAGCCCGGTGAGCAGGCATTGGAGAAGCGCTCCATAAACGCCTGACGCTGCTCTGCGCTGGGATTTGCTCCACCGCTGCTGGCGAGGATGTAATCGCAGACCAGCTGCGCTTCGGCCAGATCGAGCACCACCAGGTAGGTGCCGGCAAAGGAGCTGGTGGCGAGGGTCTCCTCGTGCTTCACCTTGCCGTGAATGATCGAGGTGATGTCGTGCTTCTTGTGCTTCTCCACGGTGTTCCACACCTTGGAGACCCAGGGGCAGGTGGTGTCGACGATGTGGCAGCCCCGCTCGTTGAGCAGTTGCATCTCCTGGACGGTGGCGCCAAAGGCGGGAAGGATCACCACATCGCCACTGGCGACCTTGGAGAAGTCTTTGACTCCGTTCTCAACGTCGATGAACAGCACGTCCATCTCCCGCAGGTGATCGTTCACCGAGGGGTTGTGAATGATCTCGTTCGTGATCCAGATCCGCTCAGTCGGATAGTGCTTGCGGGTTTCGTAGGCCATGGCCACGGCCCGCTCGACCCCCCAGCAGAAACCGAAGGCTTCGGCCAACTTCACCTGAAGTCGGCCATGTTTGAGCTCGTATCCGTTTTCACGGATGCTGGCGATCAGATTGCTTTGGTAAGCCTGCTCAAGGCTGCCGGCCACCTCTTCCCCCAGACCAAAGCCGCGGCGGTTGTAGCGATCGGAGTGATGCAGCGATCGCTTAAACGCGCGGGTATCCACAGCGGCTGGCTCGAGGTCCCTAACTCTATGAGCCCTCGCTCTGGGCTTGGACGCTGGCCACCCCAAGCCAGTCGATGCGCGTTGCACTGAAGCTGTAGCGGCAGGGCAGGACTTCCACGCCAGCCTCCAGGGCTTCGCGGAAGAGTTCGCCGTAGCGCGGGTCGGCTTGATCGCCGGGGGCGAAGCGCCCGAGGTCGGAGCGGCTCAGGCAGGGCACGAGCACCGCCCGGGCCTCCGGGAGGACCCCCATCAGCTCCTGCAGGTGTTTCTGCCCCCGTTCGGTGACGGTGTCTGGGAAGAGCGCGAGATCGCCGTCGCACCAGGTGGTGTTTTTGACCTCGAGGTAGATCGGCCGCGGGTCCTTCGCACCCTCGGCTGGGGTGAGCAGCAGGTCAATGCGGCTCCGGCGATTGAGGCCATAGGCCACCTCCGCACGGATGCTCTCGATCGGACCGAGCCAAGGCTCGAGGCAACCGGTCTCGATCGTGGCGCGCACCAGTCGGTTGGGCAGGGCCGTATTGATCCCGACCCAGACCGGCTGGCCATCGGCACCGGGCACCTCGGCCTGCTCCCAGGTCCAGGCGAGCTTGCGGGTCGGTGATGGGGCGTAGCGCAGCCTGACGCGCCCGCCGACGTGCAGCACGCCGGTCATCGGTCCGGTGTTGGCGCAGTGGGCCGTGACGACCTCGCCGCTGCTCAGCTGTACATCCGCGAGAAAGCGCTTGTAGCGCTTGAGCAGGACCCCCTCATGCAGGTCCTCCAGTGCCAGGACTGGCAGGGAAGTGGCAGCTGGCATGCAGAGCGGCAAGAATCGCCCGAGTTTGGGCCCTGCGGCGCCTCGATGAGCCAATCCAACCGCTCACTGCGGCGAATCGCCCTAATCGTGGCGGTCGCAACGGCCCTCAGCAAATTGGCTGGCCTGGTGCGCCAGCAGGCCATCGCCGCTGCCTTTGGCGTGGGGGCGGCCTACGACGCCTACAACTACGCCTATGTGCTCCCGGGCTTTCTGTTGATCCTGCTCGGAGGGATTAACGGCCCGTTCCACAGCGCCATGGTCAGCGCCCTGGCCCGTCGTCCCCGCGAAGAAGGTGCCCATGTCCTCGCCGCCATCAACACCCTGGTCGGTGCGGCGCTGATTGGCGTCACCCTGCTGTTGTTTGTGGCTGCTGATCCGCTCATCGACCTGGTGGGTCCGGGGCTGGATGCCGAGCGCCATGCGATCGCGGTGCTGGAGCTGCGCTGGATGGCGCCGATGGCGCTGTTCGCCGGCTTGATTGGGCTGGGCTTTGGGGCCCTGAACGCCGCCGATGAGTTCTGGCTGCCCTCGGTCAGTCCCCTGCTCTCCAGCGTGGCAGTGATCGCCGGCCTGGGGATTCTGTGGTTGCACCTGGGTTCCGACATTGCGCTTCCCCAGTACGCCTTCCTGGGCGGTGCGGTCCTGGCGGGAACGACCCTTCTGGGGGCCATCTTTCAGTGGTTGATTCAGCTGCCGGCCCTGGCCAAGCAGGGGCTGCACAAATTCCAGCTGGTCTGGGATTGGAAGCACCCTGGCGTTCAGGAGGTGCTGCAGGTGATGGGCCCCGCCACGCTCTCGTCGGGGATGTTGCAGATCAACGTCTTCACCGATCTCTTCTTTGCCTCAGGGATCGTCGGTGCGGCGGCAGGTTTGGGCTACGCCAACCTTCTGGTGCAGACCCCTTTGGGTCTGCTCTCCAATGCGCTGCTGGTGCCGCTGCTGCCGGTCTTTGCCCGGCTCACAGCCCCTGGGGATCGCCCGGAGCTGATCGCAAGGATTCGCCAGGGCTTGATGCTCTCCAATGCCTCGATGCTGCCGCTGGGGGCGCTGATGGTGGCTTTGGCGGGACCCATCGTCGCTTTGGTCTACGAGCGCGGCGCCTTCAACGCTGGAGCGGCGGCCCTGGTGGGCGGTTTGCTGATGGCCTACGGCGTCGGGATGCCGGCCTATCTGGGGCGTGACGTGCTGGTGCGTGTTTTTTATGCCCTCGGAGATGGCACGACCCCGTTTCGCTTCTCGATGGCGGGGATCGCCCTGAATGCCCTGTTCGATTGGGTCCTGGTGGGTGGTCCGACGCCCTGGGGGCTGCAGCTGCCCGCGTTGAACTTCGGCGCGCCTGGGCTGGTGCTCGCCACGGTTGGCGTGAATCTGATCACTTGCTTCGGTCTGCTGTTGGCCCTGCAGCGCCGCGTTCCAGGGATGCCGCTCGCCAACTGGGCACGGGACAGCGTGCTCTTGCTGGCGGCCGCTCTGGTGGCTGGTTTGATCGCTTGGGCGACGGCCCAGGCGATTGCTTGGCCCCAGGATCTTCTGGGCCTAGTGCTGCAGTGCAGCTTCAGCGGTGGCCTGGGCCTCTTGGTTTATGGCTTGATTGCAGGCGGCGCGAAGGTGCCTGAGGCCCTAGAGATCGGCCGTCAGCTGCGGGCGCGTCTGCCCGGCCGGGGTTAGAGCTCGACGACCCGCTCCTCGCGCACTTGGATCGGCAGCTCCAGGTGGCTTTTGCCCACCATCGCTGGACCATCGACGGAGTAGATCCGGGCTTCGATGCCGAAGTCGCGAAAGGCCGTTTCCATTTCTTGGATCAAGGCTTTCTCGACCTGGGCCTCCGCATCGACGACTTTGCCGATCAAACGGCTGCCCAGACGACCGATGCGCTGACGCACCACCTCGCGAGCGTTGGTGACCTCGATGACCAGCACTGGGCCCTGGCAGGTGGGAGCAACCCTAACTGTGGTTCTCCAGCAGATCCTCCAGGTCCTGCAGTTGTCCGGCCGGGACCAGGCGGGCAAGGGGAAGCTTGCTGCTCCCGCCACCAATCGGAACTTGCACGGCTTCGAGGGACTGCCGTGCGCAGACACCGGCGCCTTGATCGAGCCTGGCGGCGCATTCAATCGCCAGGGTTTCGGCGAGGCCAGCGTCTCCGAGGTAGAGGTGCCAGCCTCCGATTTGGATGTAGAGGCGATCGGCAATCGCGAGTTGCAGGTCGCGGATCTCGCCAGGGGAGAGGGCCATGCCAGCCGAGCTCAGAGCTGCGCTCAGGATGACGCCTTCGGACGTTGCGCGGCCACGCTGATCAGGTGGGCCATCAACAGCACGGCCCAGGCGCTGGTGAGCCAGTTGAGGTGGCTCCAGGGGTGCCGCATTTCCTGGACAAACCAGAGGCCGCTGTTCAGGGCTGCAAAGACCATGCCGTGCAGCACCAGATTCACGATCCGGTTGAAGTGCCGGTAGGTGGGGTCCTCAGGGTTGGCAGGGCCATACCAACGGATCGGCATGTCTGGGCGGCTCCTCGTTGACTCCAGTCTGGTCGGTTGACGTGTGGGCCCTCGATGTGGGCAGAATGTCCTGGCAAGCGCAGGCGCTTGTAGCTCAGCGGATTAGAGCATCTGACTACGGATCAGAGGGTCGGGAGTTCGAATCTCTCCAGGCGCGCCTTCAAAGAGTCGTCCTTCGGGGCGACTTTTTTATTGGCGAGGCACCGGCCAGCGTGCAGTGCTGCGGTTTCTTACGATTCAGGTCAACCTGAGCCCTGATTTGTCATGGCGGAGTCCACCGCAGCAGCCACCAATCGCCCCTTGGCTGCCAGCGATCCCGCCATCGCTGCCCTGATTGGCAAGGAGCTGCAGCGTCAGCAGACCCACCTGGAGCTGATCGCCTCGGAGAACTTCGCCTCCCAGGCTGTGATGGAAGCCCAGGGCTCCGTTCTCACGAATAAGTACGCCGAAGGTCTGCCCTCGAAGCGCTACTACGGCGGTTGCGAGCACGTCGATGCGATCGAAGAGCTGGCGATTGAGCGGGCCAAGGAGCTCTTTGGTGCGGCCTGGGCGAATGTCCAGCCCCACAGCGGCGCTCAGGCCAACTTCGCGGTGTTCCTGGCGCTGTTGAAGCCCGGCGACACGATCATGGGGATGGACCTGAGCCATGGCGGTCACCTGACCCACGGTTCACCGGTCAACGTCAGTGGCAAGTGGTTCAACGTCGTCCAGTACGGCGTCGATGAGACCACCCAGCAGCTCAACTTCGAGTCCATTCGCAAGCTGGCGCTCGAGCACAAGCCCAAGCTGATCGTCTGCGGCTACTCCGCCTATCCCCGCACGATCGACTTCCAGGCCTTCCGAGCCATCGCCGATGAGGTCGGCGCTTACCTGCTGGCCGACATGGCCCACATCGCTGGCTTGGTGGCTGCGGGTGTTCACCCCAACCCGGTGCCCGTCTGTGATGTGGTCACCACCACCACCCACAAGACCCTGCGTGGTCCCCGCGGCGGCCTGATCCTTTGCCGTGATGCGGAGTTCGCCAAGCAGTTCGATAAAGCCGTCTTCCCCGGCAGCCAGGGCGGTCCCCTGGAACACGTGATCGCGGCCAAGGCAGTGGCCTTTGGTGAGGCCCTGCAGCCCAGCTTCAAGGCCTATGCCAAGCAGGTGGTTGCCAACGCTCAAGCCCTGGCGGCTCGCATCAAAGAGCGCGGCATTGACGTGGTGAGTGCGGGCACCGACAACCACATCGTGCTGTTGGATCTGCGGGGCATCGGCATGACCGGCAAGGTCGCCGACCTCCTCGTGAGCGATGTGCACATCACGGCGAACAAGAACACGGTTCCCTTTGATCCCCAGTCCCCCTTTGTGACGAGCGGTCTGCGGCTGGGTACCGCCGCTTGCACCACCCGCGGCTTCGATGAAGAGGCCTTCCGTGAGGTGGCCGATGTGATTGCTGATCGCCTGCTCAACCCTGAGGACGCAGCGATTGAGGAGCGTTGCCGCCAGCGCGTCGCTGCGCTGTGTGAGCGTTTCCCCCTCTACGCCCACCAGCGCGAGCTGCAGCCCGCTTGAGCGACTGGCCCCTCAGGGGGGCCTTGCCTATCGCCGAACTCCCAGGCCCTGCTTAAGCTTTGGCTGGCAGGGCCTTTTGTTTGGGCTACTGCGCACTGCATTGAGCACCGCCTTCGATGATTTCCAGCCGGCCGGATCTTGCCGCTGTTCTGGCCTTCGGAAGCGCTGCACTGCTGACCGCCTTGATCGTCCCTCTGGTGCGGCAACTCGGGCTGCGCTGGGGCCTGATTGACCAGCCTGACCCCAGAAAGCAGCACACCACGCCGATGGTGCGCCTGGGGGGTGTTGGGATCGTTTCCGGCTTTGTGCTCGGGCTGCTCTTGATCTGGCGTCTAGGCGGCTTTGTGGAGCTGCCGCCTCAGCGGGATGCCCTGATTTGGACCACCCTGGCCGGCTCCCTTTGCTACTTCGTCATTGGCCTGGCCGATGACCTGTTTGCCTTGCCCCCGTTGCCCCGCCTCGGAGGGCAGGTCGCGGTGGCGATGGCCGTCTGGAGCCAAGGCGTCCGTATTGGTGCCATCGATCTGCCCTTCGCTGGCAGTGCAGGGGTCATTCCCCTGTCTGAACCGCTGAGCCTGCTGTTCACCGTGATCTGGCTCGTGGGGATCACCAACGCCATCAACTGGCTCGATGGCTTGGATGGCTTGGCTGCCGGTGTCAGCGGCATTGCAGCGGTTGCCTTGCTTTCGGTGAGCTACAGCCTCTCGCAGCCGGCCCCTGGTCTGCTGGCGGCGGCATTGGCTGGCAGTTGCCTTGGCTTTCTGCGCCACAACTTCAATCCAGCCAAGATTTTTATGGGCGATGGCGGCTCCTATTTCTTGGGCTTTGCCTTGGCCGCCATCAGCATCATTGGCCCGGCAAAGGGCTTGACCAGCGTCAGCCTGCTGTTTCCCCTCTTGATCCTGGCCCTGCCGCTGGCGGACATGTCCGCCGTGATCATGGGCCGGGTGAGCGAGGGGCACTCCCCCTTCTATCCCGATCGCCGCCACCTGCATCACCGCTTGCTCAGAGCAGGCTTCAGCCACCGCCGCACGGTGCTGCTGATCTATGCCTTCACCCAGTGGCTGGCTGCTCTGGCTTTGGTCTTTGCCGGGGCGGAACTGCGTTTCCTTTGGTTGACGTTGGCCACCGCGGTCTTGATTGCGGCGGTGACGATCTGCCGCCGCAGCTTGAGCCGCGAGCGGGCCCAGCAGGACCAGGGCGTTGACGGCTGAGGTCCTCTGCGTCGGCAGCGAATTGCTGCTGGGCAACATCACCAACGGCAATGCCCGCTGGATTGCGGAGCAATTGGCGGCCCTTGGGGTGCCCCACCAACGCCAGATGGTGGTGGGGGATAACCGAGAGCGCTTAATGGCTGAGGTGCGGCAGGCGGCTGGGCGCTGCCGCGTCTTGATCACCACCGGGGGGCTGGGTCCCACCCCCGATGACCTCACAACGGAGGCCATCGCCGCTGCTTTTGGGACCCCCTTGGTGGAGCATCCCGAGATCTGGGCCGAGATCCAGGCGCGCCTGTCTGCTCGCGGCCGAATCTGCTCCCCGAGCAACCGCCGCCAGGCCTTTTTGCCTGAGGGTGCTGCCGTGCTGCCGAACCCCACCGGAACGGCCCCGGGAATGATCTGGAGCCCAGTTCCAGGCTTCACGGTCCTGACCTTCCCGGGGGTTCCCAGTGAGATGAAGGCGATGTGGCAGCAGACCGCGGCCCCCTGGCTGCGTCAGTCCGGCTTGGCCGCGGGGGTCTTCGCCAGCCGGATGCTGCGGTTCTGGGGGGTCTCGGAATCAGCCTTGGCCGAAGAGATGGCGGATCTGCTTGAGCAGGCCAACCCGACCGTGGCCCCCTATGCCGGTGCCGGGGAGGTCAAGTTGCGCATCACGGCCAGGGCCGAGCATCAGGCGGATGCTGAAGCCCTGCTTCTGCCCGTGGAGCGCGAGATCCGCCGCCGCACCGGGCAGAGCTGTTTTGGTGTGGATGAGCAGAGCCTTGCTGAGGTCGTGCTGGAGCAGCTGCGTCAGCGGGGGCAGACGGTCGCCGTTGCCGAGAGTTGCACCGGTGGTGGATTGGGCGCGGCCTTGGCCGCTGTTCCTGGGGCGTCTGATGTGTTCCTGGGTGGGGTGATTGCCTATGCCAATGGCGTGAAGCAGGGACTGTTGGGCGTTCCGGCGGAGCTGTTGCAGGCCCACGGTGCCGTGAGTGATCCGGTCGCGCAGGCGATGGCGGAAGGAGCGCGGCGCGCAACGGGTGCTGATTGGGGGCTGGCGATTACCGGTGTGGCTGGACCCGGTGGTGGCAGCGACGAGAAACCCGTGGGCTTGGTGCATCTGGCGATCGCCGGTCCGGATGGCTGCAGCAGCGAGGGGGTGCGCTTCGGTACAAGTCGCGGGCGGACCTGGATTCAGACCCTCAGCGCCGGTGAGGCCCTCAACCGATTGAGGCTGCAGTTGGCCTGAGTAGGCTCGTCGATTCCGCTGCAGGCATCGGCGTGAGCTCCGGCACCCTCTACGACAAGGTTTGGGATCTACATCAGGTCTCCCAACTGCCGGGTGGGGCCACCCAGCTGTTTATCGGCCTGCATCTGATCCACGAGGTCACCAGCCCCCAGGCCTTTGCCGGCTTGAAGGACTTAGGGCTATCGGTGCGGCACCCCGAGCGCACGGTCGCCACGGTGGATCACATCGTTCCGACCACCTCCCAGGCGCGCCCCTTTGCCGATCCCCTGGCGGAGGAAATGTTGGCGACGCTCGAGGCCAACTGCGCCGAGCACGGCATCACCCTGCACGGCATCGGCAGCGGTCGCCAGGGGATCGTGCACGTGATTGCCCCCGAGCTGGGTTTGACCCAGCCGGGCATGACTGTGGCCTGCGGTGACTCCCACACCTCCACCCACGGTGCCTTCGGCGCGATTGCGTTTGGCATTGGCACCAGTCAGGTGCGTGATGTGCTGGCCAGCCAGAGCCTGGCGATGGGCAAGCTCAAGGTCCGCCGAATCTGGGTGGACGGTCAGCTCCAGCGGGGGGTCTACGCCAAGGACCTGGTGTTGCACGTCATCCGCACCCTGGGGGTGAAGGGCGGGGTGGGTTACGCCTACGAATTCGCCGGTCCGGCGATTGAGGCCCTCTCGATGGAGGAGCGCATGACCCTCTGCAACATGGCGATTGAGGGCGGCGCCCGTTGCGGTTACGTCAATCCCGATCAGGTCACCTTCGACTACCTCGAGGGCCGGCCTTTCGCTCCGAGCGGTGAGGCCTGGGCTGAGGCGGTGCGCTGGTGGAGTGGCTTGGCCAGCGGCAGCGACGCGGTCTTTGACGATGAAGTGCGCTTTGACGCAGCCTCCATTGCTCCGACGGTCACCTGGGGCATCACCCCGGGCCAAGGGATCGGGGTCGACGAGGCCGTGCCCACCCTGGAGCAGACCGAGCCCGATGAGCGGCCCCTGGCGGAAGAGGCCTACCGCTACATGGATTTGCAACCCGGCGCCCGGATCGCCGGTCTGCCGGTGGATGTCTGCTTCATCGGCAGCTGCACCAATGGCCGCTTGAGCGATCTTCAGGCCGCGGCAGCGGTGGCGAAGGGACGCCACGTGGCAGAAGGGATCAAGGCCTTTGTGGTCCCCGGCAGCGAGCAGGTGGCGGCCGCCGCTGAGGCTGAAGGTCTCGACAAGGTCTTTGAAGCGGCGGGCTTTGAGTGGCGCGAGCCGGGCTGCTCGATGTGTCTGGCCATGAACCCTGATCGTTTGGAAGGCCGGCAGATCAGTGCCAGCTCCAGCAACCGCAACTTCAAGGGACGTCAGGGCTCTGCCAGTGGCCGCACCCTGCTGATGAGCCCAGCGATGGTGGCCGCGGCAGCGATTCATGGCCGCGTCAGTGATGTGCGCGCGTTGCTCAACGCCTGATTGCTCGCGTTTTTCTTCTCAACCGATGGCTAGCTCCACTTCTTTCCCCTCCGGTTCAATCGGCCGCGTCTCTGGCACCAGCGTTGTGGTGCGCGGCGATGACATCGACACCGACCGGATCATTCCGGCCCGTTTCCTCAAGTGCGTCACCTTTGATGCCCTCGGGCCCGCGGCCTTCGCGGATGACCGCGCTGAGTTGGCCGGTGCCCATCCCTTTGATCGCCCGGAGCATCAAGAGGCCTCCGTGCTGCTGGTGAACCGCAATTTCGGCTGTGGCTCCAGCCGCGAGCATGCCCCGCAGGCCCTGATGCGCTGGGGTATTCGGGCCGTGGTCGGCGAGAGCTTCGCTGAGATTTTCTACGGCAATTGCCTGGCGCTGGGGATCCCCTGCCTCTCAGCCGACCACGACACCATGCTGGCCATCCAGGCCGTCGCTGAAGCCGATGCAACGGCCGCCTTCGTGGTGGATGTGGAGTCCTTGACGCTCTCGTGCGGCGACCAGCAGTGGGCGTTGACGCTGGCGGCGGGTCCCAAGCAGATGCTGCTGAGCGGCCAGTGGGATGCCACGGGCCAGTTGCTGGCCAATGACGACGCACTCAAGGCCACGGCCCAGCGCCTGCCCTATCTGCGTCAGTTCCAAGCCGCCTGATTCGTGGCGGACAGTTGCTCCACTGTCTATGAATGAGATAGCGGCGTAGGGGCCATGGCGAGCGATTGGCTGAGGGGCGGATCGATCGCTCTAGTGCTCGCTTTCATTGGCGGTCCTGGCGCCGGGCGATCTGCTCCCTTGACTGTGGAGCCGTTTCCGGCGGCGCCGGCGCTCGTTGCTCCGGCTTGGTCTGACTGCCGAGGCTGTGATCTGCGCGGGGCGGACCTGAGTGGATTGATGCTGAACGGCATCGATCTGCGCGAAGCGGATCTGCGCGGGGCTGACCTCAGGGGCAGCAACTTGGAGGGGGCTGACCTCAGTGGCGCCAACTTGGAGGGTGCACGGCTGCAGGAGACCCGGCTGAGCAATGCGGATCTATCGAGAGCCAACTTGAGCAGCGCCGATTTGAGCGGAGCTGTGATGATTCAAGCCCTGACCCCTGGGCTGAAGCTCGATCAGGCCATCCTCGTCGGTGTTGATTTCACCGGCAGCCAGGTGATGGTCGGCGGTGAACTGCTGGATGGACCCAGCCCGTTGCCGGCGTTACCGCCTCAATAGAGGCCCTGGCGTT
>NZ_JAFMNJ010000053.1:0-6938 GCF_017859255.1 Vulcanococcus sp. DEBay_Sum29NL08_54 | reverse complement strand
GCGGGGAGTTTCTTGTAGAGCCCCAGCTTCTCGAGGCGGCGCTTGGTGGTTCCGCTCGCCCCGACCACAAACACCTCACGGCCCTTCTCGATCGCTTCCTCGACGGCGTTCTCAACCGCCAGGGCTGCGGTGACGCCGAGGTGGGAGACCTCGGTTAGGTCAAAGACGACGGCGCGGCAGTCACCAATGGCGTTGTGCTCGCGGCCGATCGCCTTGGCGACGCCGAAGATCATCGCCCCGTTGAGTTGGAAGAGCAGGACCTGACCGCGGGCGGCGTCGAGGAGTTGACGCTCTTCATCACTGATCTCGAGGTCGCCGTCACCGGTGCTGATCGACTTGACGCTCTTGCTCTGCAGGGCGCTCATCTTGTCGATCGTGAGGATGTTGGCGATGAAGACGCCCACGCCCACGGCGGCGATCAGATCCACCAGGACCGTGAGGGCGATCACCAGATACATGATCAGCGCGCCGCTGACCGAGATGCGGTGAGCGCGCCTGATGAAGCCCCAGTCGACGATGTCGACACCCACCTTCAGGGCGATGCCGGCGAGGACGGCCTGGGGGATCTGGGCGGCGACGCCGGTGAGGGCGAGGATCACCACCATCAGGATCAGGGCCCGGCTGATGCCAGAGAGGGCACTGCGGCCGCCGCTCTGAATGTTGACCACGGTGCCCATGGTGGCGCCGGCGCCGGGCAGGCCACCGAAGAGGCCGGAGGCGAGGTTGCCGAGTCCCTGGCCAATCAACTCTTTATTGGAGTCGTGCTCCGTGCGGGTGATGCTGTCGGCCACCACCGAGGTGAGGAGCGCATCGATGCAGCCGAGCATGCCCAGGACGGCTCCGTCGATGAGCATGAGCCGCAATTCACTCAGCTCGAAGTGGGGAATTTGCAGGGCGGGGAAGCCAGAGGCAATCTCACCAATGCGGCGAATCTCCTCACCACCGCCACCAGCCAGAACGGTGATGGAGAGCAACGTCCCAACCACCAGGGCAATCAGTTGGGGCGGAGCAATTTTTTTGACGGCCGCTGGGGTTAGCCAAAGGATGGCCATCGTGATCACCGCCAGAGTGATCTCGGTGGGCCGGGCGTTGGCCAGCAGCTGGGGCAAGTTGTTGAGGGTGCCCATGACGCCGCCCTTCGGGCTGGCCTGACCGAGGAAGGGTCCCAGCTGCAGGATGATCAGGATCAGGCCGATCCCACTCATGAAGCCCGAGATGACCGTGTAGGGCATCTGGGTGACGTAGCGACCGAGCCGCAGCAGACCGAAGGCGATCTGGAAGAGGCCGGCCAGCATCACCACGGTGAAGGCCATGGCGAGCCCGTGCTCGGGATTGCGGGCCGTCAAGCTCGCGATCACGGCCGTCATCACCACGGTCATGGGACCGGTGGGTTCGGAGATCAGGCTGGGGGTTCCGCCAAAGAGGGCTGCGAACAGGCCCACCAGCACCGCACCCCATAGGCCGGCAGCTGCCCCGGCTCCTGAGGCGACGCCGAAGGCCAGGGCCATCGGTAGAGCGATCACAGCGGCCGTGACACCGCCGAAGAGATCCCCTTTGATGTTGTTGGTGCTGATCTGATTCAGTACCCGAAAGCCCGAGCGCCGAGGAGGTGCTGAAGCGCTGGTCATCGATTGAACCGAGGTTGGCGCGGAAGGTTAGGTGCTCCCGCGCTGATCTGGGTCGCTGCAACGCAGATCGGCATCGGTCATCCTTGGTGCACGACCTCCGACTGGTGCATGGCTGAGAAGAACAGCCTTTTCGAGCTGGAGGCCAGCTTTGAGCGGGAAGCCCGCCTGGATCAGTCCTATGTGGTGCTCACGGTTGCGGCGAGCCTGATCGCCACCCTGGGACTGTTGGCGGACAGCGCCGCGGTGGTGATCGGGGCAATGTTGATTGCCCCCTGGATCCTGCCCCTGCGCAGTGCCTCCTTCGCGATCCTGGAGGGACGACTGGCCCTGGTGGGCCGTGCGTTGCTGACCCTGGCCGTGGGCGTCGGCATCACGGTGCTGACCTCAGCGGCCCTGGGTTGGGTGGCCAACCTGCCGGTCCTGGGCGATGAGGTCCTGGGGCGCACCACGCCGAACCTGCTGGATTTGGGCATTGCTTTGGTGGCGGGGTCGATCGCGACCTACGGCCGCCTCAAGCCGGAGGCGGTGTCATCCGTTGCAGGCACGGCGATTGCGGTGGCCTTGGTGCCTCCGGTCTGTGTCCTGGGCCTGTTGCTGTCGCTTCAGCAGTGGGAACCGGCCAGGGGAGCAGCCCTGCTGTTTGCCGCCAACCTGCTGGGCATTCTCTCGGGGGGATTGCTCACCTTGGTGGCCACCCAGGCGAGCCTGCGCCAGCAGCTCTTCCGCAGTCAGATGGGTCTGGTGAGCCTGCTCCTGACGGGACTGCTGCTGATTCCGCTGACCGGTGGCTTTGTGACGCTGCTGGGACAAGCCCAACAGCGTCAGGCCCTTCAGGAGGTCGAGCGGGCCATCACCGAGAGCCTGCGCCAACGCACCATCACCTTGGGTAAGGATTCAGAACTCACCGACGTCAAGATCGATTGGACGCAAAACCCCCCTTTGATCAAGGCGGCAGTTCGGGTGAGTCGCCCCAACCTGCCCACCCCGAAACAGGTTGCGGCGGTTCAGGACTTCATCAACAGGACGCAAAAATTCCGCTACCGCCTTTTGGTCCAGCGGGTCTCCATTGACGTGATCGGTCCTGAGACCGAACCCAACCCCGAACCCACCCCCGTGGAAGAACCCCAAGAGGTGGTTCCAGAGAAAGCTGAGCCGGCCAGCGTCGCCCCTGCTCCAGCGGTCGCCCCGCCGCCCGCGGCTCCGGCCGTGCCGGGGTAACGGCCTGAAGACATTTCGGCTGTTCTGTGCACAATTGGGGCCAGTCCGCTGCTGGCCATGCCTGACGCCCTCACCTTTCTGGAGATCGTCGCGGGCATCTTGCTCCTCTTTGGCGGGGGCGAGTTGTTTGTGGCCGGCGCGGTAGCCCTGTCTTTGTTGCTGGGCATTCCTCAGATCGTCATCGGCCTGACGGTCGTTGCCTTTGGCACCAGCGCCCCTGAGCTGTTTGTGAGCTTGCTCTCGACCCTGCAGGGAAATTCCGGCGGGGACTCGATTGCCGTTAGCAACGTTCTGGGCTCCAACATCTTCAACGTGATGGTGGTGTTGGGCGCCAGCGCGGCCATTACCTCCCTACGCGTTCGTAGTCGCTTGGTGCGGCGGGATGTGCCGCTGCTCATCGCTGTGTCGATGGCCACCTGGGCGATGGCCTCATCCGGGAGCTTCTCCTGGGTTGCGGGTCTGGCTCTGTTGACAGCCCTGGTGATCACCCTGGTCTGGGAGGTGCGCTCGGCGCGGGAAGACCACCAGGACGGTCTTGATGACATTGATGCGGAAGGGGCCTCCACCACACCCGTGGCCATCGTCAAATTGGCCCTGGGTCTGGTGTTGCTGGTGGTGGGCTCCCAGGTTCTGATCAAAGGCGCCATCGCTGCGGCCCAGACCCTCGGGGTGAGTGAGGCGGTGATCGGTCTGACAATCGTTTCAGCTGGCACCTCGATGCCTGAACTGGTGACGTCCCTGGTGGCGGCTTACCGGGGTAAGGCGGATCTTGCCATCGGCAACGTGGTGGGCAGCAACCTGCTCAACCAGCTCTTGATCCTGGGTCTGTGCGCCCTGCTCTCGGGTCAGGACGGACTGTTGGTCAGCCCTGAGCTGTTGCGCCGTGATTTCCCAGTGATGGTGCTGACGACCTTGGCCTGCCTGCCGATTTTCTGGAGTGGCGGCGTGATCAATCGCCTTGAGGGGTGGCTCTTGCTTGGCGCCTACGGCCTCTACTTGGTTGAGCAGATCCTCAGCAGTACGGCGGCTCCGGGTATTGATGAATTCCGCTTGTTCGTCTTGGTGGCAGCTCTGCCCCTGGTGTTGGTCTTCCTGACTTGGACCTCACTGCGCTGGATGCAACAGCGCAGGAGCGCTGGCTAGGAGCAGACGACGCTCGGGAGCATGGACACGCTGACCCCTGCGGCGGTGGCGTCGTTGTAGAGGGTTTCGCTGCTCTGGCGGTTCAGATTGACCTGTCCTGAGCAGATCAAGTCCCAGGTTTCATCGGCGAAGTGGGTTTGCAGCCAGAGCATCCCCATCACCGTGCGGTGCTTGAGGTTGTAGCTCTCTCCGACGGACGTCAGGGTGATGTCCATGGCCCATAAAAAACCTCCCCCTATTGGAGGGGGAGGCGTTGGACGCTGATGTATCAAAGCGAACCAAAACCAAAAGCCTTGGTTTTGGGGCGGAATCAGCCTTGGTTGACCTGGGAAGCGGCCTCGGCCTGACGGTGGTGGTAGTGCTGCCCGCGGTACTGCAGATCGACAGCGGTGTCGACTGAAGCCGCTTCGTGGCGGAGGGGCGCTTCGAAATGTTGGCCGCGGTAGGCGTGCTCAACGGGAGCGCTGGTGGGCTGTTCGTGGGTGGCGTTGTCGTAGGTGACGCCGCGGTACTGAAGTTTGTTCATGGTGGTCATCGGGCCTCGAAGGGTTGGCTGGTTGTCCGCTTCGTGGGAAGGAGCGTTGCTTCGCCTCGCGGTGGGCTACTTCCGGTGGAGCCAGGCCCAAAGGGGGCTCACTCAACGTTTTGTCCTTCTGATGCATTTCTAGCGGATGAAGAATGTTCAGAGTGAACAAAAGCCCCTTTTTTGTCTTTTTTGTAATAGTTACTGTGGCCCATTGAACGTTTTTTCTTCACTTTCCTTCTGCGGCCTTAGCGCAATTCCAGATGGACTTGCGAATTGGTAGCGAATGCGACCTTGACGGTGGTCTGTGATGCGGAACATTGGCACCTAATGGCGGTAATCCGTCATCCACCCAGCGACTGCTTTTTGATGACTGTTGCTTCTCCTGTCTCTCGGCCTCGGTCGAAGAGCCTGCAGGAAGCGAGCTTGCTGGAGGCTCCTCAGCTTCTGCTCCGCAAGGTGCGAGGACTGTCCTCCGGCCGTTCGCTGACCTGGCTGGCTTGTGTGCCTCTGGCTCTTTTCGGCCTGGGCGTGTTCAACCTTTCGGCCCGCGCCGCTGAGCTCCCCGAGCTCAACGCAGCGTTCCTGGCCAACAACATGTGGCTCCTGGTGGCCACGATCCTGGTGATCTTCATGAACGCCGGTTTCGCCATGGTCGAAGCCGGGATGTGTCGCCAGAAGAACGCCGTCAACATCCTTGCCAAGAACCTGTTCGTGTTCGCCCTCGCGGTGACCGCCTACTGGTTCATTGGTTATTCGCTGATGTACGGCGGATCCTTGGTGGATGGCTGGCTTTATTTCAACGGCCTCTTCTTTGACCCCACCGTCACCGCTGAGATGGTGACCGAGGGAGCCTTGGTTCCCACCGTCGACTTCCTGTTCCAGGCTGCCTTCGCCGGCACCGCCGCCACGATCGTTTCCGGTCTCGTGGCTGAGCGCGTCAAGTTCGGCGAGTTCGTGATCTTCGCGCTGGTTCTGACTGCTGTTATCTACCCGGTCTCCGGTTCCTGGCAGTGGAATGGCGGCTGGCTGAGCGAGCTGGGCTTCATTGATTTCGCTGGCTCCTCGATCGTCCACTCCGTGGGTGCTTGGGCCGGCCTGGTGGGCGCCATGCTGCTTGGCCCCCGCATCGGCAAGTTCGTGGGCGGTAAGCCCCAGGCCATCCCCGGCCACAACATGTCGATTGCAACCCTGGGTGCCCTGATCCTCTGGATCGGCTGGTACGGCTTCAACCCCGGCTCTGAGCTGGCGATGGACCAGTACGTGCCCTACGTGGCTGTGACCACCACCCTGGCGGCTGCCGGTGGCGCCATCGCTGCCACCATCGTCTCCACCCTGACTTCGGGCAAGCCCGACCTGACGATGATCATCAACGGCATCCTGGCCGGTCTGGTGAGCATCACTGCCGGTTGCGGCAACATGACCCTGGTGGGCTCCTGGGTCGCTGGTGCCGTCGGCGGCATCATCGTTGTCTTCGCAGTCTCCGCACTGGATGCCTCTGGCATTGACGATCCCGTCGGCGCCTTCTCCGTCCACGGTGTGTGCGGCGTCTGGGGCACCCTCGTCATCGGCCTCTGGGGCGTTGATGGCATGGACGTCGGTTCTGCAGGCCTTGGCCTCTTCAATGGCGGCGGCTTCAGCCAGCTCGGCATTCAGGCCCTGGGCTGTGCGGCCTACGCCATCTGGACCCTGGTCACCTGCTGGATTGCTTGGTCCGTGATCGGCGGCCTCTTCGGCGGCATCCGCGTCACTGAGCAGGAAGAGATCGAAGGTCTCGACATCGGTGAGCACGGCATGGAGGCTTACCCCGATTTCGCTTCGGCGAAGTGATCCTCTGAGCTCTGCTCGATGGGCCCGCTTCGGCGGGCCTTTTTTATTGCCTCAGGGCCTTGGCTGGCAGCATGGACGGGCCCAAGGGTGCCGCTTTTGCCCTGCCCCCGCTGCGGTGCGCGCTTGCTCACCAAAACCGAGGAGCGCCCTCCGCGCTTGGTTTGCGTGGACTGCCGGCAGGTCTTGCCCCAGTCGGTCCAGGTGCCGCTCATCACCCTGGTGGTGCGTCACTTTTTGGGCGTGATGCTGCTGCTGGGCCTCGTGGTGGTTCCACTGCTGGTGATGAGTCTTTCGCCCTGGATTGATCGGGTTCCCCGGGCGCCCCGCACCAACTTGAGCGCCACTAGATGAAGTACATCGCTTGCGCTTGAAGCAGCGCATCCCGTTGGGCGAGAAGGTCCGCGAGGGATGTGGACTCCAGTAGGGCCAGGCGCTGTTCCTGCAGTTGGCTCCCAAGCGAGTGCAGCACCTGCTGCTCCAGGCTCTGTTGAGCCGCTGGCTGCGGTTCGGACCTGCCCTCGAGGCAGTCGATTACCTCGGCCAGCCGGATGTCTGCGGCGGGTCGGGCCAGTTGGTAGCCCCCCTTGGGGCCACGG
>NZ_JAFMNJ010000020.1:0-29802 GCF_017859255.1 Vulcanococcus sp. DEBay_Sum29NL08_54 | reverse complement strand
CTGCAGTGCTTTTGGAGACACCCAGAGGCGTCGCAACCGCCAGCTAGAGAAGCATCTCCAAAGTTTTGTGAGGCACTGATGAGCGCCACTTATCAATGACTGAGGTGACGGTAATCGCGATTCAGCACCAAATGTCTTGACTTACGGATCGTTGCCGAAGCATGGTTGCTGGCGAACATTCCACCCCTCCTCCAGGAGCAGGTAATGGCTAACGAAACCATGGGCATCGCCCTCGGCATGATCGAGACCCGAGGTCTGGTCCCCGCGATCGAAGCCGCAGACGCCATGACCAAGGCCGCCGAAGTGCGCCTGATCGGTCGCGAATTCGTGGGCGGCGGTTACGTCACCGTTCTGGTCCGCGGCGAAACCGGTGCTGTGAACGCTGCCGTTCGCGCTGGCGCCGATGCCTGCGAGCGCGTGGGTGATGGCCTGGTGGCCGCCCACATCATTGCTCGCCCCCACCGTGAAGTGGAGCCTGCTCTCAACAGCAGCGCTGGCTTCGTTGGTTCGAAGGACTGAGGACTGAGCTAGGCCTCTAAAGGCCACTCATCTCTCTGACTTATTTCCCTCGACCCACTCGGAGATTCTCCATGGCTAAGAAGTACGACGCTGGGGTTAAGGAGTACCGCGACACGTATTGGACTCCTGACTACGTACCCCTCGACACCGACCTGCTGGCTTGCTTCAAGTGCACCGGCCAGGAAGGCGTTCCCAAGGAAGAAGTTGCAGCTGCTGTTGCCGCTGAATCTTCCACCGGCACCTGGTCCACTGTGTGGTCCGAGCTCCTCACCGACCTCGACTTCTACAAGGGCCGTTGCTACCGCATCGAAGACGTTCCTGGCGACAAGGAATCCTTCTATGCGTTCATCGCCTACCCCCTCGATCTGTTCGAAGAGGGTTCCGTCACCAACGTTCTGACCTCCCTGGTCGGCAACGTCTTCGGTTTCAAGGCACTGCGCCACCTGCGCCTGGAAGACATCCGCTTCCCGATGGCGTTCATCAAGACCTGCATGGGTCCCCCGAACGGCATCGTGGTCGAGCGCGACCGTATGAACAAGTACGGCCGTCCTCTGCTGGGTTGCACCATCAAGCCGAAGCTCGGCCTGAGCGGTAAAAACTACGGCCGTGTCGTCTACGAATGCCTCCGCGGCGGTCTGGACTTCACCAAGGACGACGAGAACATCAACTCTCAGCCTTTCCAGCGCTGGCAGAACCGTTTCGAGTTCGTTGCCGAAGCTGTGAAGTCCGCTGAGCAGGAGACCGGCGAGCGTAAGGGTCACTACCTGAACTGCACCGCCGCCACCCCTGAGCAGATGTACGAGCGGGCCGAGTTCGCCAAGGAACTCGGGCAGCCGATCATCATGCACGACTACATCACGGGTGGCTTCACCGCCAACACCGGTCTTGCACACTGGTGCCGTAAGAACGGCATCCTGCTGCACATCCACCGCGCCATGCACGCGGTGATCGACCGTCACCCCAAGCACGGCATCCACTTCCGCGTCCTCGCCAAGTGCCTGCGTCTGTCCGGTGGTGACCAGCTGCACACCGGCACCGTGGTCGGCAAGCTCGAGGGCGACCGTCAGTCCACCCTCGGCTACATCGACCAGCTGCGCGAATCCTTCGTTCCCGAAGATCGCAGCCGCGGTAACTTCTTCGACCAGGATTGGGGCTCCATGGGCGGCGTGTTCGCCGTGGCCTCCGGCGGTATCCACGTCTGGCACATGCCTGCCCTGGTGAGCATCTTCGGCGACGACTCGGTGCTCCAGTTCGGTGGTGGTACCCACGGTCACCCCTGGGGTTCTGCTGCTGGTGCTGCCGCTAACCGCGTGGCACTGGAAGCCTGCGTCAAAGCCCGTAACGCCGGTCGCGAGATTGAGCGCGAAGGCCGCGACATCCTCATGGAAGCCGCGAAGCACAGCCCCGAGCTGGCCATCGCCCTCGAGACCTGGAAGGAAATCAAGTTCGAGTTCGACACCGTCGACAAGCTCGACGTCAACTGATTTCGAAGCGATTGGGAATCGGAGTCAACATCCGTTGGCTCCATCCCATTCAGTGATCGGAACAGGACATCGAACCAAATCAAGGTTCATTCATTCCATCCATCTCAAGGAACCCCATGCCTTTCAAGAGCACCGTGGGTGACTACCAAACAGTCGCCACCCTGGAGACCTTCGGCTTCCTCCCGCCGATGACCCAGGACGAGATCTACGACCAGATCGCGTACATCATTGCCCAGGGTTGGAGCCCGCTCGTTGAGCACGTCCACCCCAGCCGCTCCATGGCCACCTACTGGTCCTACTGGAAGCTGCCCTTCTTCGGTGAGAAGGATCTGAGCGTCATCGTGAACGAGCTCGAAGCTTGCCACCGCGCTTACCCCGACCACCACGTGCGTCTCGTGGGCTACGACGCCTACACCCAAAGCCAAGGCGCTTGCTTCGTGGTGTTCGAAGGCCGCTGATTAGCTGCCTTCTAAAAGTTGTGGTCTCGATTCACATCGAGACCACTCCTTCTTTTACTCATTAACCATCTGACTGCGATTTTTCGCATTCAGATTTCAAGCATTCCGATGCCGTGTTGACGCAAATCAACGGCTTCGTTAATGCCATCCAGTCATTCCATACACCGGGCGGACATGGCCACTAAATCGAGTCGCGAAGCAGCCCTTGAGCGCCGCAAGGCCCTCACCGACGGCGGCAAGAAAGCCACCGGTCGCTACGGCAGCGGTGGCGGTCGCGTCCGCAGCGTCGCGGATGCCCGTCCGACCCGGACCAACGCCGCTCCAAGTTCCGCACCGCGTCCCGCCGCAGCCGAGGCTCCCGCAGCCGCTCCGGCGCCTACCCGTCAGCTGTCCGCCCCCAGCAGCCACCGTTCCTCCGCTGGCAAGCGCGTTTCAAACCCCAGCCGCGATCTGGTGCTGTCCCGTCGCGAGGCCATGACCCGCGGCGGCAAGCGTGCCGACACCTCGAAGGACCGCACCCGCACCGACGTCGCTAAGGAAGCCCCGAAGGCCGCATCGGCACCGGCTGCTGAGCACAAGTGCAAGTGCCAAGAGACGACCAGCGATACCTCCTCTTCCCGTTCCGCCAGCCTCTCCCTCAGCACTGAGCGTCCCTCCAGCTCCTCCCGTGCTGCCGCAGGCAATCGCCCCGCAGCCCGCAAGGGCACGGCTGTCCACAACGCCAGCCGGGCACTTGTCCTGGCGCGCCGCGAAGCCCTGAGCAAGCGCGGCAAGTCCGCGAGCACGGCGGCCAAGTCCGGTGCAGCTGCTGTGGCCCGTCAGATCAACCCCGACCTGAGTGCCCGTGAGCTGGCGCAAAAGGTCCGTGAGCTCAAGAGCAAAACCGGTTCTGCGGGTACGGCTCGCAACAGCGGAACCCGCCCCAGTGGCCCCAACCGCCACGGCGCCAAGCAAGCCGCAGCCGCGGATGCCGCCTGGAAGGTGGGTGTGAGCGAGACCCTCTCTGGTCAGACCGTCACCGGCACCCAGGCCAACCGCTCGGCGAAAACCACCGGTAATGAAGCCGCCACCTGCCGCTCGATCACCGGGACCGAGTACCTCGGCGCCGAAGTCTTCCAGACCTTCTGCGGTGGTCAACCCGCTGGCAGCAATCAACCCGCCAAGGTGCGCGTCACCGCCACCAGCCATGGCAACCGTGTCACTGGCAATGAGGTCGGCCGCAGCGAAAAAGTGACCGGCGATGAACCCGGCACCTGCAAGAGCGTCACCGGCACCGAGTACATCTCGGCCAACCAGTCCACGTCCTACTGCGGTGGCGTTGACCCCTCGGTCCGCAAGGTGGGCCGCAGCCAGACCCTGGGTGGCCAAGCCGTCAGCGGCGTCATGGTGGGCCGCAGCGAGCGCGTCACTGGCGATGAGGCTGGTTCAGGCCGCCATCTGACCGGAGATCAGTACCTCGGCTCCGACGCCAGTGTTCCTGGCCGTGCCGCGACCAAGGTCAGCAGCCAAAACACCCTGCGTGGCACCGGCGTGACCGGGACATCCGTTGGCCGCAGCGAGCGGGTCACCGGCGATGAGGCCGGCAGCTGCCGCAACGTGACTGGCGATGAATACATCGGTAGTCAGCAGTTCGACGGCTTCTGTGGCACTCGCCCTGCGCCCGAAGCCGCCAAGGTGGGCTTCAGCATCACCAACCGCAACCAGGTCGTCAGCGGCAGCCGCACCGGTCGCTCCGAAAAGGTCACCGGTGATGAACCCGGTAGCTGCAAAGTCGTCACCGGCACCCCCTACGCCGGGCTCGAGCAGGCTGGTGATTTCTGCAACACCGCTGCCGTCCGTGCCGTCCGTGAGCGGACTCCCGTTCGCAACGCCAACCGCATGACCGGCATTCAGCCCGGCATTGGTGGTTCCCTGACCGGCGCCGAGCGTGGCGCCTGCGAAGACGTCACCGGTACTCCCTACGTCGGCGCCGATCAACAGGCCAGCGCCTGTGGCGCCGCCCCCAGCCGCGATGCTGACTTTCCCCAGGCCCTGAATGGTGCTGACTGGCAACAGTTCAGCGTTCAGTCCCCTGCCCGCGCCGCCCAACAGGAGCGCGAAAGCACCGGTCGTGTGACCGGCAGCACCTACGAGCAAGGCGGACGGATCACGGGCCCTTTCGACATGGCCAGCGGCAAGATCACCGGCACTGAGCAGTTCCGCTTCGACCGTCGCGCCAACCAGCGTCTGGCCCAGGCGCAACAGCCCACCGCCATCGCCGCTTCTGAAGAGCCCGTCTCCCGGGTCACCGGTGAGGGTTCCGGCACCAAGATCACCGGCGACGACTGGGATCGCGGAGACCGCGTCACCGGCACCGAGGGCAGCTCTGCCCGTCGCCGCAACCCCACCCGCGTTGGCCCGATGAGCGGCATGCCTGGCGCCCAGAACAAGCGCAACCAGGAAGTGCCT
Organism: Vulcanococcus sp. DEBay_Sum29NL08_54; assembly: GCF_017859255.1. Lineage (NCBI taxonomy): Bacteria > Bacillati > Cyanobacteriota > Cyanophyceae > Synechococcales > Synechococcaceae > Vulcanococcus > Vulcanococcus sp. DEBay_Sum29NL08_54. The sequence goes on along the minus strand of NZ_JAFMNJ010000020.1, from coordinate 24,893 downwards.
GCTCCGAATAACAAGGTGACCGGCTCCAGCGGCAGCACCGATCAGGGTTCCCTGATCACGGTCTCCGGCGGCGCCCGGGGCTAAGGAGCACTCCGCAATGCGTCGGCGTTCCGCCACTAACGAGCGGCCGCTTGCTCCCACGGCCCCCAGCCGCCGCCAAAACGGCACTGGGGTCCAGGGGTCAGCAGGCCCAGCGGAATCCCCCGCTGAGCTCAACCCCAGCAGCGCCTTGAGCAAGGTTCTGCGTCAGCGTGAACTGGCGAACGCCTCCCGCATTGGCAGCTCCAGGGCGAGCCGCGTGCGGGGCAAGACCTCAGCCGTTGCTGAGATCAAGTCCAAGCTGAGCAATCCACGCAGGGTGCGCCCGGTGGCGACCCAAGTCGTCCTGGACCGCCGCTCCAGCGGCCCCGTTCACTCCGGTGGTCTGCATCCCCTGAGCAACGGCCAGGCCAACGCTGCACTGCGGGCCTACGAGGAGCAAACCCTCGGTTCCTTTGATCGGATCGTGCCTGTCCTGAAGCGTCTCTCTGCGCTTCAGCACGAAAACAACTTTGTTGAGCAAGCCCAGCGCCTGGCCGTCGCTGAGCTCGGCCATGAGCTGCCCCAGCCGGTCTTGGAGACCGCCTGGACCAGCCAGCTGGACATGCGCACCCTGTTCGCTTGGTGTGTGTTTGAGGCCTATGAACAGGCCAGCCTCTCCTTTTTCAACGACGACCCCCTTGCAGCGCAGGCCGGCAGCGCTGATGCCGAAGCCTTCAACACCTTCCTGCTGGAGTGCGGCTTCCATCTGCTGGATGTCACGCCCTGTGCCGATGGTCGCCTCGCCCATGCCATTGCCTACGCCCTGAGGCTGCCCTTCAGCTCGGTCCGCCGCCGCTCCCACGCTGGAGCGATGTTCGACGTGGAAAACACCGTTGATCGCTGGGTCAAGACCGAACACCGCCGCTATCGCGAAGGGCTCCCCAATCCAGCCCACGCCGACACCCGGTACCTCAAGACCGTCGTCTACCACTTCAGCTCGAAGGACCCCTGCCATGAGGGCTGTGCTGCCCATGGCAGCGACGACACGGCAGCTGCCGCCCAGGGCCTGCAGCGCCTACAGGATTTCCAGCAGGCCGTTGAGAACAGCTTCTGCTGCGGAGCCTCGGTGGATCTGCTGTTGGTCGGGATGGACACCGACACCGACGCCATTCGGGTCCACGTCCCCAGCGCCGACGGGAAGACCAACCTCGAGAGCTGGCTGGATGCCCGCGATGTCTACGCCGCGACCCGCTCGATGCGAGCCGATCAGGCCCGGATTGAGATCGAGAACCAGGTCAAAGCCGCAGCAGCCGCAACACCGGATGAGGGCATGGTCAAGCTGATCAGCCGCCTGATCGAGAACAACCTCTCCCAGATCGACTACGTCCGCCAGTACCACGGCGGCAGCTACAGCGACTTCGGCCACGCCGAGCGCTTCATTGGTGTCGGCATCGGGTTCAAGGAGATCCACCTGCGCAACCTGACCTACTTCGCCTACATGGACACCGTTGAAGAGGGCGCCCCTGATCTCGATGTCGGGGTCAAGATCTTCAAGGGCCTCAACGTCTCCCGCGGCCTACCGATTCCTGTGGTGCTGCGCTTCGACTATCACGGTGCCGTCCCCGGTGCTCGGGAGAGGGCCATCCAGCACTGCGAGCGGGTCAAGGCTGCGATCGAGGCCCGCTATAGCGAGCTCTGCGAACAAGGACTCCTTCACACCCTGCTCACCGTGAGGGATCGGGATCGGCACGTGCCGGCCGAGACCGTAAGTTCCTCAATCACGTTCAACACAGGAGGGGGGCACTGACATGTTGATCTGCAAAGTTGTGAAGCCACTGGTTTCCACCAACCGCATCGCTGACTTTCAGCACAAGCATCTTCAGGTGGTGCTCGATGGCAGCACTCAGAAGGTGGCCGTCGATGCAGTCGGTGCCATCCCCGGGGATTGGGTGATCTGCGTCGGTAGCTCCGCCGCCCGCGAAGCCGCCGGCAGCAAGTCCTACCCCAGCGATCTGACGATCGTCGGGATCATTGACCATTGGGATCCCGAGGCCGGCAAAGAAATGGCCGCGGGCAAACCCCAAGGGGGCGCCAAGTAATGGAAATCATGCAGGTGATGGGATCGATGGTCTGCACCCAACGGGTGGAGGGTTTCGCGCACCAAACCCTGCGAATCCTGCGCAATAACAAAGGCAAGTTGAGCGTGGCCACCGATCCGGTGGGCGCCTCCCCCGGCAACTGGGTGTTCACCGCCAGTGGCTCCGCCGCTCGCCATGCCACCGGCAACGCCAACCTCTTCACCGATCTCACGATCGGCGGAATCATCGACCACTGGTCGCCCGACGGCTAAGGAGCCCTTGGTTCCTCCCAGCCAGCCTGGGTCCACTCCGTTACCACCAGCGACCATCCACCGGGCTTAGCCCATCACCGTCATGGCCACACCACGTTCCCGAGCTACCAGCACTTCAGCCAGCGCTAAATCCAGCGCAGCCGCGAAGCCCGCTGCCGCCAAGCCGGCCGCCGGGACCACTCCGGTGACCGCCATCCCCGCGGCGGCTGCCAAGGCCACCACCGCCGCACCGGCGGCAGCGGCGGCGGCCTCCGCTCCCGTGACGGTGACCGCCAAGACGATCGCCTCGACCCCTGCGAAGAGTACGGCCAGCACAGCAGCGAAAGCTGCTCCCGCTGCCCGTCGCAGCAGCACCCGTGCTGCCGCCTCTCGCTCCTCTGCCTCCGGCTCGGGCTCCGGCGGCAACCGCTCCACCCCCTCCACTCGCACCTCCCCCATGGCTTCTTCCGTTCAAGGCATCGCTCTCGGCATGATCGAGACCCGCGGTCTGGTGCCCGCCATCGAGGCTGCTGATGCCATGACCAAGGCAGCCGAAGTGACCCTGATCGGTCGCGAGTTTGTCGGTGGTGGTTACGTCACCGTTCTGGTCCGCGGCGAAACCGGTGCTGTGAACGCCGCCGTTCGCGCCGGCGCCGATGCCTGCGAGCGCGTGGGTGATGGCCTGGTGGCCGCCCACATCATTGCCCGCCCCCACTCCGAGGTCGAGCCTGCTCTGGTGAGCAGCAACAACCGCCGGGCCTGATCACCATGGACGCCGTCCATCCGCGCGTCCTGGGTTTTCTTGGGCGTGCCCTCAGCCTTGAGCTGACCGCTGTTCAGCAGTACATGACCCAGGCCTCCCTCGTGGGGCTCTGGGGTGATGCGGCATCGGCCGATCGGTTCCGTGAGGAAACCGTCGAAGAGATGCAGCACGCTGAACGGATCGTCCAACAGATGCTGTCGCTTGGCGCGGCACCGGCTGCTTCCCAACTCCAGCCGGTGACCCATGCCGCCGATCTAGTGGGTCTGCTTGAGCAGAACGCCGATCTCGAGCAGCAGCTCGTCAACCATTACGACGAGGCGGTCCGCTTCTGTCGCTTGGTCAACGACCAAAACAACGCGGCCTTCTTCCAATCCCTGTTGGAGGACGAGCAGCACCACATGCAGGAGCTCGAGACCTGGCTCAACGAGCTCGGTGGGCGTCGTCCCCGCGGCTACGGGCGCTATGGCTCCCGCCGCCGCGGGGCACCGCAAGACCGCGCCACGTTCTGAGTCCATTCGGCGCTGGAGGATCTGCCCAACCGGGATCAGAAGCGCCTAGATTCCGCCGCCGAAGCTGCTTTCGGCGGCCCAATTCTTTAACCGTTTGAGCGCTGCTCTCCCCCTTCCCCTGCAACTGATCTGGCTGATCCCGGTGTACGGGTTCAGCGGGATGCTCCTGTCGTTGCCCTGGGCCACGGGGTGGATCAAACGCAATGGCCCCCGCCCGGCGGCCTACCTCAACCTTCTTGTCACCCTGCTGGCCGTGATCCACGGCAGCCTGGTGCTCCGTTCGGTCTACGAGATCGGCCCTCAGCATCTCGATCTGGCCTGGTTTCAAGCCGCTGACCTCGACCTGCGCATCGGCTTCGATCTGTCGCTAACGAACCTGGCGGCCCTGGAGCTCGTCACGACGATGAGCCTGATCTGCCAGGTCTATGCCCTGGGCTACCTGGATAAGGAATGGTCCCTGGCCCGCTTCTACGCCCTGGTGGGCTTCTTTGAAGGGGCCATGAGTGGGGTGGTGCTCAGCAGCAACCTGTTCATGAGCTATTTCCTGCTGGAGATGCTCACCCTCTCCACCTATCTGCTGGTGGGCTTTTGGTATGCCCAACCGCTGGTGGTCACGGCCGCTCGGGACGCCTTCCTCACCAAGCGCGTCGGTGATGTCCTGTTGTTGATGGGGGTGGTGGCGCTCTCGGCCTTTGCAGGCTCGATGGAGTTCACCGACCTCTACAGCTGGGCCGGCGGCTTGAAAGACAGTGGCGCCCTGGGCCCCCTGGGCATCACCCTGCTTGGCCTGGGGTTGATCGCCGGTCCAATGGGTAAGTGCGCCCAATTCCCGATGCACCTCTGGCTGGATGAAGCCATGGAGGGCCCGAACCCGGCCTCGATCCTCAGGAACTCCGTCGTGGTGACCTGCGGCGCGATCGTTCTGATGAAGCTGATGCCGATCGTCCGGCTCTCACCAGTCGCAACAGACGTCTTGCTGGCGGTGGGGACCATCAGCGCCATCGGCGGCGCCCTGGTGTCGTTGGCCCAGGTGGACCTCAAGCGCGCCTTCAGCTACTCGACCACCTCCTATTTGGGGCTGGTCTTCATCGCCATTGCGCTGCAGCGCCCTGGCATCGCCCTGCTGTTGCTCTTTGCCCACGGTCTGGCACGGGCCCTGCAGTTCATGGGGGTGGGCAGCATCATCGCCACCACCAACTGCCAGGACCTGACTGAACTGGGCGGCATTGGCACCCGCATGCCCGCGACCTCTCTGGCCTTCATCATCGGCAGCGCCGGTGTCGTGGGCCTGCTGCCCTTGGGCTCCTTCTGGTGCTACGGCCTGATGATCAACAGCCTCAAGGAGAGCGACCCGGGCTTTGCGGTGGTCTTCTTGATCACCAACCTGCTGACGGCCACCAACGCCACCAGGGTCTACCGATCCGTCTTCCTTGGCAAACCACTGCCCAAAACCAAGCGCACCCCTGAGGTCAATTGGTTGATGGCCCTTCCCATCGTCAGCCTGAGCGTGATCGTGATGCTGCTGCCCGCGATGATGCAGCGCATTGATCCGGTTCCGGGGATCGCATCCTTCAGCCTCAGCATCGGGCTTGCGGTCGCCGTCTCCGGTCTGATTGGTGTCGTCATTGGGGCTGTGATTCCCCTGGATCAGTTCTGGTCGCGCTCGACCACCCCTTGGGTTCGAACCCTGCAGGACCTTCTGGCCTACGACTTCTACACACCGGAGATCTACAAGCGCACGGTGGTGAGCCTGGTGGCCAACTTGGCCCAATTCACCCGCTGGTTCGATCTCAACGTGATCAAGGCCATGGCTGATGGTGTCGGCAATCTCTCGATGGCCACAGCCAACGGCCTGAAGCTCAGCGTCAGCGGCAAGACCCAGAGCTATGTGCTGACGGTGCTGCTGGCGATTGTCTTGCTGCTTGGTGTCCTTCAGCTGGGGCAGGGTTAACCGATGTTGCTGAGTTCTCTGCTGTTGATCCCCTTCCTGGGGACCGCCGCGCTGTTGCTTTGGCCTGGGGAGCAACCCCTGGGGCGCCTGCGGCTGATCACGATTGGAATCCTGGTGATCCAGCTGATCGCCAGCCTGGTGATCACCGTCCAGTTCGATCCCAGCGTGGCTGGGATGCAGCTCCAGGAGTTCCACCGCTGGGTCCCTGGCATTGGTCTGGATTACGCCCTCGGGATCGATGGCCTGTCCTTGCCCCTGGTGCTGATCAATGCCGCCCTGACCTTGGTCTCGGCGATCATCACCCGCGACATCGACCGAAGACCGCGGATCTACTTCGCCATGCTGCTGTTGATCAGCGGTGCGGTGAATGGGGCCTTCATCGCCGACAACCTGCTGCTGTTCTTCCTCTTCTATGAGCTGGAACTGATTCCGCTCTGGCTCTTGATCTCCGTCTGGGGCGGAGCGAACAAGGCCTATGCCGCCACGAAATTCCTGATCTTCACAGCGATCTCAGGAATGCTGATCCTGGGCGCCTTCCTCGGCTTGGCGCTGCTGACTGGAACCGTGGATTTCAGCATCACCCCGGTCCTCTCCGATCGTCTGGCCATGGGCGGTCAGATCGTGCTCCTGGTTGCGATCTTGCTGGGCTTTGGGATCAAGATCCCGCTGGTGCCGCTGCACAACTGGCTGCCCGATGCCCACACCCAGGCCGCCACTCCGGTGTCGGTTCTCCTGGCTGGTGTGCTGCTGAAGCTCGGCACCTATGGGCTGCTGCGTTTTGGCCTGCAGCTCTTCCCAGAGGCCTGGGCTGAGCTGGCCCCTGGCCTCGCGATCTGGGCGGCCATCTCCGTGCTCTACGGCTCCCTGGCGGCCATTGCCCAGACCGACATGAAGCGGATGGTCGCCTTCAGCTCCGTCGGCCACATGGGCTACGTGCTCCTGGCTGCCGCGGCCAACACCCCCATCAGCCTGCTGGGGGCGGTGTTCCAGATGGTGGCCCACGGTCTGATCTCGGCCCTGCTCTTCCTGCTGGTGGGCATCGTCTACCGCAAGACCGGCACCCGCGACCTCAAGGTGCTCCATGGTTTGTTGAGCCCTGAAAAGGGTCTCCCCCTGACCGGGACGTTGATGATCCTGGCGGTGATGGCCAGCGCCGGCCTGCCGGGCATGGCCGGATTCATCTCGGAATTCCTGGTCTTCCGCGGCAGCATCAGCGCCTTCCCGGTCGCCACCCTGCTTTCGATGGTGGGCTCGGGACTGACGGCCGTCTACTTCCTGCTGCTGGTGAACCGCGCCTTCTTTGGCCGCCTCTCCATTACCCCCGACAGCGACGATCCCATTCGGGATGCACGCTTGGATGTCCAACTCGCGCCGGTGGCTCCCCGGGAGACCTATCCCGCCCTTGCCCTGGCCGCAGCGATCATTGGCCTGGGCCTCTTACCGTTTGGCCTCAGCTATCTGAGCGAAACCTCGCTCACAGCCTTGGCCCTGCAATCGATGGGAGTGAGCTGAGATGCCTGTCATTCCTGCTGAGCTGGTTCACAGCAACCCCGGCCTCGACGCCGAGCAGATCATCGCCAAACTCCTCGGTGGTGAGACCCTGCTGAGCGACACCTCCGATCACCTCATTGAGGTGGTCGATGTGCTCGAGAGCTATGGCGAGGTGCTCGATGCCTACAGCAAAAACCTGATCTACCAAGGGGAACATCAGTTCCTCAACCCATTCCCGATCTTCAAGTACCTCGACGGGGACCTCAGCCCCGCCAAGATCTGGCGCCATCTCAACCACGACCGCATCAACTTCGAGTACGCCGAGTACTGCATGAAGGGCATGCTCTGGCATGCCACCGGCGGGATGGATGCCTACTTCGACAGTGAGGCCTTCAGCGAGAACTGCAAGGCGATCATTGCCGCCAAGCGCCGGCGTGATCCGCTGCTGGCGATCCTGCATCCCCTGTTCCCAGACTTCCTCAGCGAACTGATTCGCAACGCCGCCACCACCCATGCCCTGGGGCAGTTCTGGCGCGTGATGAGCGATTTGTTCATCGACCTGGCCAAGGCGGAGCGCTCCGGTGCCGTGCGCTCGATCCCGGATGTGGTCGATTTCATCAAGCAGGGGCTCGTGGCCGCCGCCGCTAACCCGATCGAATACGGCGTGATGATCGGCGGCCAACGGTTCTGGATCCTGCCGCCGGAAGCCAAGCTCACCTTCCTGGTGGATGTGGCCGTTCCCTACGTCGAGGCGGTCTTCCTGCGGGGGATGCCCTTCTTGGGCACCGTCAGCTACAACGCCCAGGCCCAGCAAATCTCACCGGACCAGGCGACCTTCACCTACGGCGCCCTCTACGCCGACCCGCTGCCCACGATGGGTGCGGGCGTGCCCCCCAGCCTGCTGATGCAGGACATGTACCGCCATCTTCCGGAGCGATTGCACCAGTGGTATCTGGTGCGCACCCGCGGAGAAGGGGACGTGCGCGAAAAGATCTGCCGCAGCTTCCAGAAGTCGATGTTCTGCGTGACCAACGCCGCCATCAGCGGCACCATGCCCCACGCCCTGGACACGACCAACCCGGAAGAACAGGAGGCCAATCGCGCCTATGCCGCCTCCTGGGCCGCTCGCCTGGTGATTGGCCGCACCGATTGCCTCGCGGCGTAGGGTCAACCCATGGATCAACTCTGGAATCCCCGGCCCAAGCCCGATCGCGTTGAGTGGCTGGAGCGCCGGATTGAGTTCGAGGACTACGCCGGGAACCGGGCGTTTTTGGATCGCCTCAACGATTTCTGCGAGCAGGAAGGGCGCTACCCCGACATCAGTTTTGGGCGTACATACGTGAACATCACCCTCCGGCCCGAGGAGGAGGGGGCGAGCATCGGCGAGGCTGACCACGCGTTTGCCGCTGCCATCGATGGCCTCGTCTGAGCAGCCCGACAACACGCCCGTCGATCTTCAGGCCGCCTATGAGGGGGCCGAGGTCCAAGAGGTTCTCGATCAGCTGGACCAAGAGTTGATTGGACTCCAGCCGGTCAAGACCCGGATCCGTGAAATCGCCGCCCTACTGGTCGTCGACCGGGCCCGCAAGCAGGTGGGACTCTCCACCACGGCCCCCAGCCTGCACATGTCCTTCACCGGTCGGCCAGGAACGGGGAAGACGACCGTGGCCGAGCGGATGTCCCAAATCCTGCACAAGCTCGGCTACGTGCGCAAAGGTCACGTGGTCACCGCCACCCGGGATGATCTGGTGGGGCAATACATCGGCCACACCGCTCCCAAGACCCGGGAGATGCTCAAAAAGGCGATGGGTGGGGTGCTGTTTATTGATGAGGCCTACTACCTCTATCGCCCTGAGAATGAGCGCGACTACGGAGCCGAGGCGATTGAGATCCTGCTCCAGGTCATGGAGAACAACCGTGATGACCTGGTGGTGATCTTTGCCGGTTACAAGGAGCGGATGGATGTTTTTTACCAAAGCAATCCTGGTCTCTCCTCTCGAGTCGCCAACCACATTGACTTTCCGGATTACAGCGCCAGCGAACTGCTTGCCATTGCGCGGCTGATCCTGGCGGAGGAGAACTACCGCTTCAGCGAGGAGGCCCTGGCGGCCTTCGAGGATTACATCGATCGGCGCATGCAACTGCCGTTCTTTGCCAATGCCCGCTCGATTCGCAATGCGATCGATCGCTCGCGGATGCGCCAAGCCAATCGCCTGTTCAATGTGATGAACAGCAGTCAGCTCACCAAGCTGGATCTGATGACGATCGAAGCGGAGGACATCACCGCCAGCCGCGTCTTCTCCGGGGAGGTCGAAGGCCTTGACCCCAGTGAACCGATCACCGGCTAATCCCTAGCGGGTCCGGCGGCGGGAGTCGATCTGGAGAAGGTCGCGGACCTGTTGAATCTGACGGCCCAACTGGGGGTCAGCCGCCAGCTTCTTCTCGGTTTGATCCACGGCGTACATCACGGTGGAGTGATCCTTGCCGCCAAAGGCATCGCCAATGCGGGGCAAGGACAAATTGGTGCCCTGGCGCATCAGGTACATGCCCACCTGCCGGGCTTGGCTCACGGCCCGCTTACGGCTGGCGCTCTTCATCTCATCGACGCCCACACCGAAGACCTCGGCCACCTTGTTCAAGACTTGATCCGGGGTGACCTCCACCTCAACACCGGCCGGTTCGAGCATCGGTGCCACCGATTCCACAGTCATCGGCAGACCGGTGATCGAAGCAAAGGCAACGGCTCGGGTCAGGGCACCCTCGAGCTCGCGAATGTTTGAGGTGAAGCGACCCGCGAGGTATTGGATCAGGTCCCGGGGCAGGCTGACCCGCTCGTGCTCCGCCTTCTTGTGCAGGATCGCCATCCGCGTTTCCAAATCAGGCGTTTGGATATCCGCGATCAGGCCCATCGAGAAGCGTGAGATCAAACGCTCCTGCAGACGGGGAATCTGGCTTGGGGGACGATCGCTGGCAATCACGATCTGGCGCCCGGCCTCATGCAGGGCGTTGAAGGTGTGGAAGAACTCCTCCTGGGTGTACTCCTTGCCCTCGATGAACTGGATGTCATCCACCAGGATCAAATCGGCAGCCCGGTAGCGATCCCGAAATTTCTGCATGCCGTCCTTGCGGATGGCCTGAATCAGATCGTTCGTGAAGGTCTCAGTGCTGACGTAGGCGACCCGGGCCTCCGGATCAATCTCCAGGCGGTAATGACCGATGGCCTGCATCAGGTGGGTTTTACCCAGACCCACCCCGCCGCAGATGAACAGCGGGTTGAACTCACGGCCGGGGGCCTCAGCGACGGCCAACGCCGCGGCATGGGCCATTCGACTGTTGGGCCCGACCACGAAGCGGTTGAAGACGTAGCGGGGATTCAGGCCCGGGGCCAACTTGCGCGGGGCCTCACCCGTGGCCGTGCGCTGCTGGGGGGCAGCGGAGCCTGGGGCCACCTCGACCCCGGCGGTCGTGGGGGGCTGACCGTTCAGGGTGATGCCCTGGGCGGACTCACCACCGGCCTCGACGCTGACCGCGATCGGGCGACCGGCGATCTCGCTGGCCACCGCGGCAATGGTGCTCAGGTAGTTCTTGCGCAGCCAGCCGCAAGCAAAGGTATTGGGGGCCAGCAGCTGCAGCTCGTTGCCCTGCAGGTCGACACACGTGGCCGGACGAATCCAGGTCTCAAACGTGGGTTTGGAGAGATTGCCTTGGAGTGCTTCTTGAACCTGACGCCACAGCGTTTCTCCCTGCTGCACCGTCACGTCATCCCCTGGGGTCCATGAATATAGGGGTGGTCTGAGGCGGGAGTGTCTCCGATGATGCGCCTGAACACCTGCCCCACATCTCTGCTGCGCATGACCCGTTTGATGCATGGCGTTCGCCCCCAGCTCGCCTTGGGTTGCTTGCTGCTGAGTGTGGGCCTGAGCGGCTGCGGGACCGGCGGTTTGCGGCTACCGCTCTGGAACGGCAGTAGGGGCGGAGACGGCGCTCAGGTCAGCGATGCTCCCGCCGCCGCCCCCCTGCCGGGGGGCAAAAGTTTTGTGGTCAACGCGGTCGACAAGGTCGGACCGGCAGTGGTGCGAATCGACACGGTGCGGCGGGTGGTCAACCCGATGGGCGGACTGTTTGGCAGTGGTCCCTCGGTGCAGCAACAGCAGGGGCAGGGCTCGGGCTTCATCACCCGATCCGACGGGGTGATCCTGACCAATGCCCACGTGGTCGAGGGCACCAATGAAGTGGGCGTCACCCTGCCGGATGGCCGCAATTTCAAGGGCAAGGTGCTGGGCTCTGACCCGGTCACCGATGTCGCTGTGGTGAAGGTGGCGGCAGCCAACCTGCCCGTGGCACCCCTGGGTAATTCCAAAGGCGTGCGGCCCGGCGAATGGGCGATCGCGATCGGCAACCCCCTGGGTCTCGATAACACCGTCACCTTGGGAATCATCAGCGCGGTGCAGCGCACCAATGCCCTCGGGGAGGGGCAACGGGTGCCCTACATCCAGACCGACGCGGCCGTGAACCCGGGCAACAGCGGCGGTCCCCTGATCAATGACCGCGGTCAGGTGATTGGGATCAACACCGCCATCCGACAGGCCCCTGGCGCGGGTCTGAGCTTTGCCATCCCGATCAACCTCGGGCGCCAAATCGCCGCACAAATCCTCGATCGCGGCCAGGCCTCCCACCCCTACATCGGTGTACGGCTCCAGGCCCTGACCCCCCAACTCGCCAGGGAGGTCAATGCCACCGATGCCGAGTGCCGGCTGCCGGAGACCAAAGGCGTCGTGGTGGTGGAGGTCATCCCCGGCAGTCCAGCCGCCAAGGGAGGCATGCGCGCCTGTGACCTGATTGAGCAGGTCGGCGGCAAGCCCGTGAAGAACCCCTCCGAAGTGCAGGTCGCGGTGGACCAGGGACGCGTCGGCCAGAACCTGGCGATCGTGATCCAGCGCAAGGAGCGGACGCTCACCCTGCAGATCAAGCCCGCTGAACTCCCCCGCGGGAAGTAGGCGCGGCCTTGGCTGCCCCTCTGACCCTGGTGGTCATGGCCCGCTGGCCGGCCCCCGGACGCTGCAAAACCAGGCTGGCCCGCCACACGGGTCGACTGGCGGCGGCCCAGATCCAACGCCAGCTGACGCAGCACAGCCTTGAGGTCAGCGGCCGCTGGAGCCAACGGCACCAGCACAAGCTGCTGATGGCCGTCGACGGTCTGGGGCCCCGCGGGTTGCGCCGCTGGCAGGGGCAGCTGCAGGCGCTCGCTCCAGGGGTTCAGCTCGGGCCACAGGGGGGAGGCAACTTGGGCTGCCGCATGCAGCGGCAGTTGCAGCGGGCCTTCCAGGCGGGGGCTGAGCGGGTGATCGTGATTGGAACGGATCTGCCCGCCCTGGAAACCAGTGATCTCGACGCCGCAGCCGAGGCACTCCTGAGGGCACCGCTGGTCCTTGGGCCCGCCCGAGATGGCGGCTACTGGTTGATTGGCCTGAACCGCTCCGGCTTCCGCCGCGCCGGATCCCGGCTGATGAGTGGCATCCCCTGGGGCAGCGATCAGGTGCTGCAGCGCAGCCTGGCTGCCGCCGCGGCGCACCAGCTCCCGGCGGTCCTGCTGCGACAGCAGAACGACCTCGATGAACCGAGCGATCTGGAGGACTGGCTGCGCTGCCAGCTGCCGCCCGCATGAAGCGACCGTCCCTGGCCGTCGTCATTCCCGCGCGGCAGGAAGCGCAGCGCCTACCGCTGTTGCTCGCCGATCTGCAGCAGGCCCCACTCGGGCTAGAGACAGAGCTGATCGTGGTGGACTCCAGCGCCGATCCAGGGACCGCCGACGTGGCCCAGCTCGCCGGCGCCCAGGTGATCCGCTGCGCCGCCAACCGTGGACTGCAACTCCAGGTCGGCATTGCCGCTGCAACGTCTCCTTGGTTGTTGCTGTTGCATGCCGACTGCAGGCTTCCGGCCCGTTGGGGGGCGTCGGTGGAACACGCCATGGGGCAAGCACCAGCCGCTTGGTACTTCGACTTCCAGGTCGCCGCGGCCGGTCTGCCGCTGCGGCTGCTGGAGCTGGCCGTTCAGCTGCGCTGCAGGATCCGGGCCCTGCCCTACGGCGACCAAGGGCTGCTGCTGCCGCGGGCCCTGCTGGAGCAGGCCGGGGGCATGCGGCCCCTGCCGCTGATGGAGGACCTGGATCTGATCCAACGGCTTCAACCCCTAGCCCCCCTGCGCCGACTCGGCCAACCACTGGCGGTCGATGGCCGCCGCTGGAGACGCGATGGGGTGCTGCGCACGGCAGAACGCAACGCGGCCCTGCGCCGGGCCTGGCGCCGGGGCGCCACGGCCCAGGAGCTCGCCCAGCGCTACTACCGCAGCCCCTAGGGGGCGTACCAGAAGGCGCAGCGGCGGTTTTGCGGTTCCAGCTCCCAACCCTGGGCGCCATAGAACTCGATCACGCCGGGATCGGCGAACAGGCTGATGCGCTCCACCTGCATCCGCTGCAGGCGCTCGATCACGTACTGCATCAGCTGTTTGCCCAGGCCCAGACCTTGGTAATGGGGGTGGACGGCCACATCCCAGACGGTGGCCTCGATCACCCCGTCACCGGTGCAGCGGGCAAAGCCCACCAGGCGCGGAAGGCGGGCGTCATGGCGCCAGAGGGCCACCACCAGGAGGCTGTTCTCCAGGGCAATGCGCACCCGCCTCATCGGACGGCGGCTCCAACCCACCGCATCGGTGAGTTGCTCGAGCTCATAGAGATCAATCTCCCGCTCCTGGCTCAAGACCAGTGAAGTCGGGGCGTTTGGGGTCGCGCAGACGCGATGGTCCCGGCCGTAGAGCTCCTCCAGTTCAGTGGCGCTGGAACCAATCAGAACGGAGCTCCCTGCGGGGTTCGGTTGATCCTGACCCACCAGGTCACCCCCTTGATGCAGGCTGGGTCCGTTTCTTGCATTGGGATCCCTGGGCGCAGCACCTCTGCTGGTTGGCGTGCATGGTTGGCTGCTCTCCGGGCGGCTGTGGGATCCGCTGCGCACGGCCCTGGAGCCCAGGTGGGACTGCTGGACCCCTGATCTGCCGGGCTTTGGCCAACGCCCGAGGCCCCAAGGCCTGCGGACCAACTTGGTCAGCTATGGCCGCTGGCTGGCGGAGGCGGCCCAGGAGCAAGCCGCCGGCCGGCCGATCGTGCTGATCGGCCACTCCCTGGGGGGAAGCCTGGTGCTCCATGCCGCCCCCCATCTGGGGGAGCAACTGCGGGGCATCATCCAGGTCGCCTCCGGAGGCGGGGTCTATCAGCCGCGGCCCTTTCGGATGGTGCGCAACGGCGGAGCCACCTTTCTGCGCTGGCGGCCGAGTTGGCTCGCCCAGGTGCCTGGCACCGAGGCCATTCGCAGCCCCCTGGTGGCGGAGCTCCGCGCCGCCCGCGGGCTGCTGGCCTGCAGCATGCAGCGCGGGGCCGTGCGCCAGCTGCCGGCGCTGACGAGCCAACTGCAGGTCCCCAGCCTCTGGGTGGTGGGCAGCAAGGACACGGTGATGGAGCCGCGCTACGTCCGCCATCTCTCGGGCTATGCCCCCAATGCCGAGGTGCAGGAGCTCGAAGGGGAAGGGCATCTGCCGATGCGCAGCGCCCCAGACGCCCTCGCCCGAGTCATCGAGGACTGGCTGGATCGAACCTTGTCCTAGAGCCTGGCCAGACCGCGTTCCTGCAGGTCGGCCAACTGGGCATAGAGACCACCGGCTGCGCGCAGGGCCGTGTGGGTTCCCTCTTCGATCAGGCGACCGCGCTTGAGCACCAGGATGCGGTGGGCTGCCTCCACCGTGGCCAGGCGGTGGGCGATGACGATGGCCGTCCGTTGGCGCAGAACCCGATCGAGATCCCGCTGCAGGGTGGCCTCGGTGGACGGGTCCAGGAAGGCCGTGGCCTCGTCCATCACCAAGACCGAGGGATTGCGGATCGCCACCCGCGCCACCGAGAGCAACTGGCGCTCACCGGAGGAGAGGTTGCTGCCGCGCTCGCGCAGCTCTGTGGCCAGCCCCGAAGGCAGTCGATCGAGCAGGGGCTCAAGACCCAGCTCCGAGCAGAGGCGCTCGAGCTCGACATCGCTGATGGCGCCATCGAGGCGCAGGTTGTCGGCCACGTTGCCGCTGAACAGGAAGGTGTCCTGCAGCACCACCCCGAGGCGCTGGCGCAGGGTGGGGATGGGCAACTCGCGGATGTCCACGCCATCCAGCAGGATCCGGCCCTGCTGGGGTTCATAGAGGCGGCAGAGCAGGCGGATGATGGTGGTCTTGCCCGATCCGGTCGGACCGACCAAGGCCACGTGCTCCCCAGGGGCAATCCGGAAGGAGAGGTCCGTCAGGATCGGATCGTCCGGGCGGTAGGCGAAGGAGACGTTTTCAAAAATCACCTCACCGGCGCTGCTGAAGTCGCTGCCACTGCGAATGGCGGCCGAGGAGCGCTGGTTCAGGGGCAGCTCCTGAATCTCAATGGGCTCCTCCAGCAGCTCACCGATGCGCTCAACAGCGGTCAGGCCGCCTTGGATCTGAGTGAAGCGCTCCGCCAACTGGCGCAGGGGATCAAACAGGCGCTGGGAATAGAGGATGAAGGTCGTCAGGGTGCCCAGGCCCATCGCCCCAGCGGTGACCATCCAGCCCCCCAGGGCCAGCACCAGGGAAATCGCCCCCAGGGACACCCACTCGATCAACGCCGAGATCGAGGAGTCGTAAAAGATCGTGCCGTTGACCGCATTGCGGTAGGCATCAGCGGTGCGGGCAAAGCGGGCGGAGTTGTGGGACTCCCGGCGGAACATCTGCACGACCTCCAGACCCTGAAGGTTCTCCTGCAAATCCGCGTTCAGCTGGGAGAGCTCTTCGCGAACCCGGTAGTTGGCCTTGCGGTAGCGCCTCTGCAACCAGAGCATGGTCAAGGTGACCGGCACCTGGACCGACAGCAGCAACACCCCGAGGCGCGGTTCAATCGCCACCATCGTCCCGGCGATCACCAAGAGGGTGACCAGGTCCGCCAGCAGCCCCACGGCGCCACTGCCAAAGACCTCGGCCAGGGCATCGACGTCACTGGTCAGGCGCGTCAGCAACTTGCCAACGGGCGTGCGGTCGTGGAAGCGCAGCGAGAGGTCGAGGGAATGGGCAAACAGGTCGTTGCGGATCCGCGCAGTCAGACGTTGGCCAACGGCCTGCACGTTGAAGCTCTGAACCCCCTGCAGGCCCAGGCGGATCAGGACCGCCACCAGCAAGAGCGACACCAGCGTCCGCAACTGGCCCGAGAGGGGCATGGCCTGCAGCCAGGGCAGCACCGGCTCCTGACGCAGGGCCGAAATCGCCTGTCCGACCAGCAGGGGTTGAACCGCCGCGGCACCCGCCACCGGGATCAGCAGCACCAGGGTGAGCAGCAGCCGTTTGCGATCGCGCCCGAGGTAGGGCAGAAGACGCAGCAGCCGTTGACGATCGCGCTTGGCCATCAAGCGCCTGCGCTGGCGATTTGATCGACGATCGATTGGATCTCGCCGGAATCGAGCCGCAGCGACAGCGGATGGCCCACCAGGCGGGCGGTGGAGTGGAACAGATCTTCGATGGCGATCAGGCCGTTTTCTTCGAGGGTGCGGCCGGTGGCCACCAGATCGACGATGGCTTCGCTCATGCCGGTGATCGGACCGAGCTCCACCGAGCCGGCCAGATGGATCAACTCCACAGGCAGATCCAGGGCCTCGAAGTACTCCTCAGCGCAGCGGGTGAACTTGCTGGCGATGCGGCAGTGGGCCGGCAGGTCACTGGCCCGGCGATAGGGACTGGAGGCCTTCACGGCCACGCTCATCCGGCAGCCGCCAAAGCCCAGATCCACCAACTGAGCCACGGGCAGCTGGTGTTCCTTCAAGACGTCGTAGCCCACCACCCCCAGCTGGGCCTGGCCGTAGGCCACATAGACCGGCACATCGGCATTGCGCACCAGCAGCGCCCGGGCGCGACCACAGACGCTGGGCACCATCAGCTGGCGGTTGCCCGGCTCCAGCACCGCTGCGAAATCCAGGCCGGCGGCCGCGAAGCGGCGGACCGAGTCCTTCAGCAGGGCTCCCTTGGCCAGCGCGACGGTGATCATGGTTGGCAGCCTGAACCGGGACTTTAACGATGCATGCCGCCACGACGGTTTCGCTGATCCCTGTGCTGAGCGACAACTACGTGTTCGTTCTCCACGGCGAAGGTCCGGGTGCGGTGGTGGTGGATCCGGCGGTGGCCGAGCCCGTGATCGCCTGGCTGGAGGAGAAGGGTCTGGAGCTGGAGGCGATCCTGCACACCCACCACCACAGCGACCACATCGGCGGAACACCCGGGCTGTTGCAGCGCTGGCCCGAGGCGGCGGTGATCGCCAGTGCCGCGGATCGTGAGCGGATCCCGCTGCAAACCCAAGGGGTCCAGGGGGGCGATCAGCTGAGGCTGTTGGGCCGAGAGCTGAGGGTGCTGGAGGTGCCCGGCCACACGCGTCACCACATTGCCTATGTCGTGGAGCCGGAGGCGGGAGGAGCCGCTGAGCTGTTCTGCGGCGACACCTTGTTTGCCGGCGGCTGCGGTCGCCTGTTTGAAGGCACCCCCGAGCAGATGCTCAGCTCCCTGGGCAGCCTGGCCGCCCTGGGGCCCGAGACCCGGGTCTGGTGCGCCCATGAGTACACCGAAGGCAACCTGCGCTGGGCGGCGGAGCGGGAACCGGACAATGCCGCGATCCGCACGCGACTGGCGGAGGTCCAGCAGCTGCGTCGTGAGGGACGGCCAACGATTCCCAGCCACATTGGACTGGAGCAGGAGACGAACCTGTTCATCCGGGCCCAAGACGCGGCGGCGCTGCGCCAGCTGCGCGGCCACAAGGACCTCTGGCGGGGCTAGGGCTCAGCCGCGGGCGATGAGGGCGGCACCACTGGGGTAGAGCCGGCCCTGCTCACCTGCGCGCAGGTGCAACTGACAGCGCTGGCCGCGGGCATAGTCCAGCTCCAAGGGCAGACGCAGGCGCAGGCGTCGGTCATCGAGCTGCACCTGATAGAGCCACTCACGGCCGAGGAATTCCCGGCCCACGACCCAGGCCTCGGCGTCATCGTCCGGAACCAAGGCGATGGCCTGCTGACTGACCAGCACCTCCAAGTCCGAGGAGGAGGACGCAGCAGCCCCGGCCTCCGTTGGTTCGAGCACCCCGAGGGGCGTGAGGCAAAGACCGTCCTGGAGCTGGGCCGGCAGCAGGTTGCCCTGCAGCACAAAGCGACCGACAAAGGAGGTCGCCGGGGCCGTCACCAGGTCGTGGGGGCTGGCGCATTGGTGCAGATGCCCGGACTCCAGGACCGCCACCCGATCACAGATCGCCATGGCCTCCTCCGGGTCGTGGGTCACGATCACCCCGCTGGCGCCGCAACGGGCCAGGACACCGGGAAGCTCCGCCCGCAGGCGCAGCCGCACCTCCACATCCAGATTGGAGAAGGGCTCATCGAGGAGCACCAGGGAACAGCCCGGAGCCAGGGCGCGGGCCAGGGCCAGGCGCTGCCGCTGACCGCCGGAGAGCTCATGGGGATAACGGCGCTCGAGGCCCTTGAGGCCCAGCAGTTCCAACAGCCAGGAGGCGCGACTGGTGTCCTGACCTGGCCTGAGGCCAAAGCAGGCGTTACGCCAGGCATCGAGGTGGGGGAAGAGGGCGTAGTCCTGAAAGACCATGCCCACGCCGCGGCGCTCCGGGGGTAACCAACGTCCCTGCCCGGCCACGGGGCGACCGCCGATGGACACAGAGCCGCGGTCGGGCTTCTCAAAACCAGCGATCAGGCGCAGCAGGGTGGTTTTGCCGCAGCCCGAGGGGCCCAGCAGGCCGACCAACTCACCGGGCTGGAGCTGGAAATCAATATCGCGAAGGGTCCAGTCACCACTGGAGGCGGGGCCGCTGTAGCGATGCCACAGGCCACTGAGCTCCACCTGCGGCTCCTGGGGGAGATCAGGGCTGGGCATCTCAGGGCGCATTCAGCAGGTTCGCCATAGGCTCGGCGCCACATCCTCTCGTGCAATGACCCTTCCAGCGATTGAGGCGGTGACAACCGCCGCGGCACCCGCACCGGTCGGCCCCTACAACCAGGCCGTCAAGGCGGGTGGGGTGCTCTATTGCTCCGGCCAAATCGCCCTGGATCCAGCCACCGGCGCGATGGTCGGCAATGGAGATGTGGAGGCTGAGACCCGCCAGGTGCTCAGCAACCTTCAGGCCGTGCTCAAGGAAGCCGGCTGCACGCCGCAGCAGGTGGTGCGCACCACGGTCTTCCTGGCCGATCTGGGGGATTTCGCCAAGGTGAACGCGCTCTACGCCGAGGTATTCGGAGAGGGGGTTTCCCCGGCTCGCGCCTGCGTGGAGGTGGCCGCACTGCCGAAGGCCGCCCGGGTGGAGATCGACTGCATCGCGGTGCTGGGCTGAATCAGCCGAAAGGTGAGATTGATCCGCTCGGTCCTGACCCGGGCACGGGCCGGTAGGGCGTGCTGCCAGTGGGCCTGGGTGGGCGGATCCATCACCAACAGATCGCCGTCATCCAGGCAAAGCGAGAAGGGCGCCTCAGCGGACGCAAGAGAAGAACGTCTCGGGCGAAAACGCAGATCGCGCGGAACGCCGATGCTCAAGGAGGCGATGGGGGCCTGGTTGTCGAGTTCCGGTTCGTCATCGGCATGCCAGCCCATGCGGTCGTCTCCAGTGCGGTAGCGGTTCAGCAGCAGGCTGTTGAAGCGAACCCCCAACTCCTGCTCCAGGAGATCGCGAAGGGGCGCAATGGAGGGACTCCAGGGGGTGATGGGCTGCACCTGGCCGCTGTAGCGGTAGCTGCAGCCGGGGTCAGCCATCCAGCAGGTCAGACGAGGCGTGGGGTGCTGGCGGCCAAAGACGCGCACCAGGGGCTGCTCCCAGGGAACCTCCTGAGCCAGGCGCTGACGCAGGGATTCCGTGGCGATTCCATGGCCCTGTAGCCAGGCGGAACCGTGGCGAAGCTTCAGGCCAGGACGCTCAATCGCAATCAAGGCTGGGCTGGTTCAATCACCCGAGCTTCAGCCACGGGGGGCGGGGCCAGGAGCGTCAGGCGTGTGGCCTGATCAAGAACCGGGGTGGGATCGAGGGCCAGCATCTGCTCCCCTTGGCGCTGGCGCAACTCGACATGGAGATGGGGACCACTGGCACGGCCGCTCTGGCCGACCAGGCCCAGGGTGGAGGCGGCCGTCAGGAAGTCACCTTTGCGGACGTTGGCGCTCTGCAGATGGGCATAGAGGCTCTGCCAACCGCGGCCATGGTCCAGGACCACCGT
Source organism: Vulcanococcus sp. DEBay_Sum29NL08_54 (assembly GCF_017859255.1). Lineage (NCBI taxonomy): Bacteria > Bacillati > Cyanobacteriota > Cyanophyceae > Synechococcales > Synechococcaceae > Vulcanococcus > Vulcanococcus sp. DEBay_Sum29NL08_54. Next base: position 4,543 of record NZ_JAFMNJ010000020.1, on the reverse strand, counting down.
GAGGCCGTAGCCGTCGATGGGCTCCACCAGAACCACACGTCCCGGAAGCATGGCCAGAACAGGCGTGCCCGCGGGAGCCACCAGGTCCTGACCGGCGTGCATGCGCCAGGCCCCGCGGGAGCTCGAATAGCGCCAGCCGTAGGGGTCCACCTCCGTGGCTTTGACCGCCAAGGGATAGACCACACGGATCGGCTGACCAGGACGCAGTGGCCAGGCCAGAGAATCGGGCATGGTCTCCGTGGTCCCCATCCCGGGCGTCAGGTCAGCGACCGGAGTATCGCCGGGGATTTGCAGTGGCCTCTCGGGGAGAGCCAAAGCAGGACAAGGCAGCAGACAGCCCGTCAGCCCAGCCAGGACAGCAACAGCGCGAACGGGGCCGAATCCCATGGTGGGGCGAGGACTTCGGGCCCGTTGTACCGGGGCCCAGCGCCACGGCCAGCCCAGCGGATCGACCGGTAAGCTCCAGACATACGGGGCGTGGCGCAGCTTGGTAGCGCGGGTGCTTTGGGAGCACTAGGTCGCAGGTTCGAATCCTGTCGCCCCGATTGAGCAAAAGCATGGCCTTGCAGTGGGACTTAGGCGTGAACACCACGACCTAGGCACATTCGCCGACAAGAGCCTCTAGTCATCGTCATCTCCCCGTTTGCCCGATCCGTGGCTAAGCCGGGGTGTAAGAGAGAAATCCGTGGGCAAGCTGTTCAACTTGGCTGTTGAGCTCTCCAAGGGCGAGATCGTCGGGACGTTGGTCCACGCAGCGAGTGCTGAGGAGGCCAGAGCTTTTGGACAGGATCTCTTTCCAGGCTGCAACGTGATGGCCGTCCTGCATGAAGGCGAACCTGGCGCCAAGAACGACTGAGAGATGGTCACCCAGAAGCTCACTACATCGGCGCTAGCACTCCTTGCCGGGGTGCTGGTTGCTGCCCCAGCGCTGGCTCAGAGAGACGAGCGACCACCGCAACGCACAGACCACTACAAGACTCCTTGCACCATCAATTCTTTCCCCTCTTGGTGTGCCGTCAGCCTCGTTGGCGACATTCCTCAGAGCATGAAGGTTGAGTTCGCCCATGGAGACGGTCCGATCTTCACCTTGCTGCCGATCAGCCAAAACCGGGACTCACTAGGTGCGTTGAAGATGCGCGAGTTGAACACAGGCCAGGTCTGGATGCAGCGGGACTACGGCTTCAGCTTCTTGCTTGAAGAGGGCGAGTTCAGCAATGCAATTTGCGTTGGGCCTGGAGCACGACTTCCCTATCCCCGAGGCTGCGCCAAGCCCTAACCCGCCAGCCGCTTCGCCGGCCCCAGATCCCTCCTCAGGGGAGATAACACAGACGGCGTGACGGAATCCAGAAGTCCCGTCCAATTCCGCCTGGCTATCGATACCTCTAGGGAACAACCATCACCTCATCAACGGCAGATCCAAGGCCCCACTGTCATGGAGACTCACTCGTACGGCCCAACTGGTCGCTCACCTGCCGAACGCGCCATCACGCTGCCGCTGTTGAATCCAGGTCCCAAAAGCTCGAACCGCTCCTAGTGAAGAGGCACAGAGTGCTCAACCCGGAGCTTGTGACGCGATAGGTCTGTCCATCTGCCTTGCTTTTGAGCATGGCCTGCAATTCGGCAAGCTCGCGCTGTTCGTGCTCCTCTGTCTGACTCCAGCCCTGGTGTGTGAGGACTTCGATGCGGTACACGGAACCCTGATGTGGTGTTGTGGGCGCACAAATTCGATCAACCGTTCGGCGTTGGGGGAAATTGACAGGAAGACTTTGGGATCACGTCACCAAGAGCTGAAAGTCCACGCAGTAAAAAGCCGGAGTCCCACCCCCGGCCATGTCTTCCCTTACCTAGTTATCCGCAGTGTTACGGGTCAATAGAAGCGGCACCAGTAGACGTTGCCATGGGTACGGCTACCTATGTGCTCGTTGGATTTTCCCTACCTAAGGGGATCAGGGTGCAGAGGGAAAGCCCGCACACCTAGAGCAGGACAAAACACAGCTCGAGGGGTTCCGCACACAAAGCCATGGACGCTCCTCTTCCCTCAAGCTGCCCCCGCTGCCGAGTGATCAAGCTCTCCCCGAACAGCACATTGACGTGCCGACGGACAACCTCGTCAGTCGAACCGACTGCACTTGCAAGAGCCAGAGGCATCTGCCAATCGTCGTCCCGGGCGAGGTGATCAAGGATCTTCTGACGAAGCTCACGCCTGTCTTCCCGCATTTCGTCACCGCCAACAGAGGCCAGCGAAAAGCGGTAGCGCTCTTCGCAGCCATCGAGTGTCCAGTTGGTGGCGCGGATGCCTGGGGAGCGCTTGATCGCTGCCTTGATCCTGAACGTCCCACCTCTGGTTTCTTGACCAACCAAGAAACGGAAGGGGCATCGGATCAGGAAGCGGCAAAACAGCGCCACAAGCACAGCTGTTACAACGCTTCAGCCAGGAAGCGCGAACAGTCCCCTACAGTTCGAAATATTCCTTTACAACGGGATTGCTCGGCATGTTCACGCTTGAAAAAGCTGCCCAGATCTTCCCGGAGACGCGTTCGGCTGATGTTGTACCTGCGATCACAGCACGCTTTGCGCTACTGAGCGCAGAAGATCAGCTCGCCCTGATTTGGTACGCCTATCTCCAGATGGGCACAACGATCACGGTGGCTGCCCCTGCTGCCGCCCGGATGCAGTTTGCGGAGCGCATCCTCAACGACATCAAGGCGATGGGCTTCCTGGAGCAAAGCCAGGTGATGTGTGATCTGGCAAACCGCAGCGATACGGAGATCGGCCGGACCTATGCGACCTGGTCGGTCAATATCAAGTTGGGCTTCTGGTATCAGCTCGGTGAGTGGATGGCTGCCGGCCAGGTGGCTCCGATCCCGGAGGACTATCAGCTCTCAGCCAACGCCTCCGCCGTCCTCAACTCCCTCAAGGGTGTTGAACAGGGCCAGCAAATCACCTTGCTGCGCAATTTCGTGGTGGACATGGGCTTCGATCCAGCCAAGGGCGAAGGTCAGCGGGTCATGGAGCCCGTTGCTCCTCCCACTCCGGAAGAGCAGCGCAAGAAGGTGTTCATCGAGGGGGTGATCAACCCCACAGTGAACAGCTACATGGATCTGCTCAACGCCAACGACTTTGACAACCTGATCCAGCTGTTCCTGCCCGACGGCGCTCTGCAGGCTCCATTCCAGAAGCCGATCGTGGGCACCGATGCGATCCTGCGTTTCTTCCGCGAGGACTGCCAGAACCTCAGGCTTCTGCCTGAGCGTGGCTACGCCGAACCCACTAACGACGGGTTCACCCAGATCAAGGTGACCGGCAAAGTGCAGACCCCCTGGTTCGGTGCCGGCATCGGTATGAACGTGGCCTGGCGCTTCCTGCTCAACCCCGAAGGAAAGATCTACTTCGTGGCGATTGACCTGCTCGCATCACCGGCCGATCTGCTCAAGTTCGCCCGTTGAGCCTGCTGCTCAACGGAGGCTTGATCCTGGGCTGGGGACTCTCCCTGGCACTGGCACTGGAGGCCAACACAACCCAAGCCCCTCTGTGGCTTTTGGTGGTGTTGGTCCTTCTGCGCACCCAGCTGCAAACCGGGCTGTTCATCGTGGCCCATGACGCCATGCATGGTCTGCTTGTCCCCGGACGACGCCGCTGGAACAACGCCATGGGTGCTTTTGCGCTGCTGGTTTATGCGGGCTTGCCGTTTGCTGGGTGTCTACGGCAACACCAGCGGCATCACCGTGCACCGGGGCGTCTCCAGGATCCCGATTTCCCAAGCGACCTGCAGAGCGGTGCCATCAGTTGGTATGGCCAGTTCCTGGCGCGCTATCTGAGCACCAGGCAGATGCTGCTGTTACTGGCTGGTTGGGGGCTGGCCCTGGGTCTGACCGTAACGGCAGCCGAGGTGCCTCTGGCGGTCGCGATCGGGCGCGTTCTGCTCTTCATCACGCTTCCATTGCTGTTGAGCTCCCTGCAGCTGTTCGTCTTCGGCACGTTCCTGCCCCATCGGTGTCAGCGACAGCCAGAACGGCGAGCCCAGCCGATCAGCCTGGACCTACCGCCGTGGCTGTCTCTGCTGACCTGCTTCCACTTCGGCTATCACCGTGAACACCACAACAACCCAGGCCTGAGCTGGTTTGAACTGCCGGCCGCCCGGTCGCTGCACCGGTCGCTCGCAGTGGCGGAACCGCTCCGGTAGCGTCTGAAACAGCTAGGTCAGGCCAGATGAATGAAGCGGCGACTGACAGCTGGACAGATAGCGAGCAGGCTATTGCTCGAGCTGCCTTTGAGACGGCCTACAACCGTGCCGTCATGGAATTGGTGGCCTCTGTGCAATCAAAGGCCTCCAACCTGGGTGATGTCAGCTCGGTCTGGGCGCTGCATGACTTCCTGAGCATCGAGCGCCACACCATCGAAGGCCGGTTTGATTTCCGCCTGGAGGGGATCTTGTTTGTCTTTGCAAGCCTCGTGAAAGACGAGCTTCTGCAACTTCAAGAGCTCGAAGGACTCACAGCCGACAAGCTGGCCAAGATTTCGGCCATGTCTCGCTTCTGAACAA
>NZ_JAFMNJ010000019.1:0-29920 GCF_017859255.1 Vulcanococcus sp. DEBay_Sum29NL08_54 | reverse complement strand
TCGCGCCTGGCATTGGCCTGGGTCGCTAGCGCTGTCGTCAAGAGGTCTTGATCACGCGCGAGCTGGGTTTCCGCCTCAAGCACCTCCAGCTTGGTGGCCACACCCGCCTGGTAGCGGGCCCTGGCATCCCGCAGGCTGACCAGCGAGGCCTGGACGGAGGTCTGACCGATCCGGACGTTGTCGTCGCTGTACTGGAGCTGGAAGTAGGCCTGAGAGGCCTGCAGACGCAGGTCGCGCAGGGCGATCAGATAGGTGTTCTTCGCCTGCTCAAACGCATCACGGGCCGCACTGACCTGGGGAACCCGCTGGGGATTGATCAGATCCCAGTTGAAGCCGAGGTTGGCCGTCGCCGCCCAACGGTTGGTCTGGGTGTTGCCGCCTTCGGTGGTTGAACCGATGGAGTTCAGATAGTTGTATTGACGGCCGTAGGTCCAAGACGGGAACTGGTTGCCCGTCGTGAAATCAAAGCTGGGGTACCAAGCGGCAATCGTCGCCCGCAGGTTGCTCTGGGCTTGATCAACGCGGCTCGCGACCGCCTTGAGATTGGGGTTATTGACTTCCGCCAGGTTCTCCACGTCCTGGAGTGAGAGCGGGCGGAGCTCAACGATTTTGATTTGGTCGGTTTTATCCGGCAAAGCCAGAGTCGCCGGGGCCGCCAGTCGCTGAAGGGCTGGATCGAGCTTGGTGGCAGCCGGAGGAAGCACCGTCGGGTTGGACTTCGGGCGCTGGCCCTTGGTGCTGAACGCCGATGGCAAAGGCACCGGCGGGGGATCAATCAGCTCCAGCTTGGGGGCTGCCTGAGGAGCGGTTGCAGCCTCTTCAGCCGCTGCCGCGGCCAGCGGAGTGGCAAGGGACAGGGAGAAACCGGTGGCCGCAGCGATTGAGCGAAAAAAGCGGCCCACTCGAAATCCTTCGAAATAATTCTGCTGGAACTTTAATCAGCGGTTCGTTATTCGCCCAGGCAGGCGGCCACGATGTCGTCCGCCCCATGCACCAGGCGCACAGGGGACTTCAGTTGCGCCGCAACGGCCTCAAAGGGTTGGTCGTCTAAAAAGATCGGTTCACCCTGACGCAGCATTACAGCAGGCAACAGCAATTCATCACCCAGCTCCGCGCCCTCCAGACCCTCGAGCAGGTCTGAACCGGTGAGCAATCCCGTTACGACCTGATCCTGACCCCAGTAGGGACTGGGCAGGCCCTTCAGCAGCACCTCCAAGCCTTCGACCTGGTTCAGACGGTCCACCGCCGGCTGCAGGGCCTCCGCCACCAACTGCCCCACCACCCAACTCACCCGCCTGGGGGCCGCCAGGGCAGCCGGCAGATCGCTGGTGGCCTCATCCATCGCCTCCAGAAAAGAGCGAATACTCCCCACCCCATTCCCCTCTTGGGGCAGGTCCTCGTAGTCGGCCCGATCCGGCAGGGGATAGCCCGCCATCAGATACCACTCATCCGAGAGCCACGCGAAACGGCTACCGAAGCGCTCCCGGAATCCCTCCTGCAAGGCCTCCACCTGGGCGATCACCCGCTGGGCGCAGGACCGGTCCACCGGCACCAAGCCATCCCCATCGGGCCGATAACGGGTCAAGCCCACGGGGACCACGGCAGCAGAGAGCACCGCTGGCCACTCCCCACCGGCGAAATCCGAGAGATCCCTGAGGGTCTGCTCGAGAGCCTCGCCGTCGTTGCGGCCCGGGCAGACCACCACCTGGGCATGGATCTGCAGCTGCCGCTGCTGGAACCAAGCCAACTGCTCCAGCAGCAACGCCGCCCTGGGGTTCACCAGCAGCTGGGAGCGAAGCTCCGGGTTGGTGGCGTGCACCGAGACGAAGAGGGGCGAGAGGCGCTGCTGCTCGATCCGCTCCCAATCGGCAGCCGAGAGGTTCGTCAGGGTGAGGTAGGAGCCGTAGAGAAAGCTCAGCCGGTAGTCGTCATCTTTGACGTAAAGACTGCGGCGATGGCCCGGGGGCTGCTGGTCGATGAAGCAAAAGGGGCAGGCGTTGTTGCACTGCTTCAGGCCATCGAACAGCGCCTCGGTGAAGGCCAGGCCGAGGCCCTCATCGGCATCCTTCTCCAGCTCCACCCGATGCACGCTGCCATCGGGGTCCTGCACCTCCAGGCAGAGCTCTTCCTCTCCGACCAAAAACTGCAGGTCAATCAGATCCCTGGGGCGCACCCCGTTGATGCTCAGCAGGCGGTCACCCGGTTGGATCCCCAACTCATCGCCAATGGAGTCCGGCTCGACGCGATCCACCACCGCAGGAGCGGGAAGCCTGACCTCTCCATTTGTCTCGGCCAGGACCACCCCGGCCGAAGGCTCATTCCACACAGGCCGCTACTGCACACCTGCCTTCAGTCTGAGACGCAGCTGGATCAGGCGACGCTGCGGGCGGCCCAAAGAATCACCCCCAGACCAAAAAAGACGCGGTAGCCGACGAACCACCAGGTGCTGTGGTTCTGCAGAAAACGCAGCAACCAGGCAATCGCCAGCCAAGACACCACCGCCGAAGAGGCAATGCCCACCAGCAGCGGCAGGGCCCCGCCGGCCGCTGGCTGTGAAAACGCATCCTTGAGCTCCACCAAACCGGCCAGGCTGATGGCCGGAATCCCGAGCAAGAAGGAAAAGCGAGCGGCTTCAGAACGCTTCCAGCCGTCAAACAGCGCGGCCGTCAGGGTGCTGCCCGAACGGGAGACCCCCGGGATCAGAGCCAAGGTTTGGGCCAGGCCCACCAGCCAGCCGTCCCGTAGCTCGACATCGCCGAGAACGCGGCGACGGCTGCCCCAACGCTCCGCCAGCCCCAGCAGCAGGCCCATCACGATCGAGACGATCCCGATGGAGGTGAGGCTGCGCAGCGGGGACTGATCAAAGTCCGGAACAAAGAGCTTGATCCCCAGGCCCGCCACCAGGATCGGCAGGGTGCCCCAAAGAATCGCCTGCCCCAAGCGCGCCTCAGGGGTCTCCCAGCGCTGAGCACGCCAGGCCTGCCAGGAGGCCTGGATCACCTGCTTGAGGTCCTCGCGGAAGAAGCCAATCACCGCAGCGATGCTTCCCAGCTGGATCACCGCGGTCACCGCCACGCCGGGATCACCCCAGCCGAGCAGGACCGGCACCACCTTCAGGTGCGCCGTGCTGCTGATGGGCAAGAACTCCGTCAGGCCCTGCACCACACCGAGAACCAAAAAACGCCAACAGGCCTCCAAGACCCCCAGCGACTCAGTGGGGGGAAGGGTGGTCACGGCAGGGCAGCAAGGATCAGGCCAGACCCTATGCGCGGGGGGAGGCCTTGAGAAGCCGCGCACCCTTTAAGGTTGGATACCTTTCGTTACAGGCGTTGTGCTCGGGGTGCAGCCCAGCCTCACCACAGGGACGCTGACCCAGGCAACGCCAAGCCGTGGCTCCGAGGCAAAAGGCTGGGGGCTTTGGCTGTCGGGCTGCCTACTGGTGGCCCTGCCGGTCTTCCTTCAGGCCCCCTGGGTGCGCCTGGCACCCTTTTCTGCGGCGCTCTTCACGGCCCCCTTGCTGTTCCTGGGGATCGCCCTGTCGGAGCACCCCAACCAACGGTTGAGCAGCACCGGCAGCTTGCTGGTGGGCTTCAGCGGCAGCTGGCTTGGGGGGTGCCTGTTTTGGGGCTGGTGCCGCCTGCATCCCCTCTGGCATCTACCCATTGAGGCCTTCGCACTGCCCCTGGCCCTCGGGGGGCTCGGCACCCGCTGGCGCCTCGCGGCCAGCTTCTACCTGGCCTCCTTGGTGGGAACCGCAGCCACAGACGGTGTGATGGCCGTGACCGGTGTGATGCGCCATTGGACCGAAGTGCTCAACGCACCCATCGATCAGGCCACCGCCCTGCTGCATCAGGCGGCCCTTGGGGTGCTGGAGCCCATGCCCCTGGGGGTCACCCTGCTGGCGGGCGTGGTGCTGTTGAACCTCTGCCGCCGTTATTGGCACCATCCCGATGGCGCCTGGAGAGTCGCCGCGGCCGCCATGGCGACAACCCTTGCGGTGGATGGACTTTTCCTCGCTGCAGCCCTCTGGTCACCCCACTGGAGTGGGCTGATCTGAAGAACTGCAAAAGCCTCAACGCAAGGGCACAGCCGCGAGGACCGCTGCTTGTAGGTTTGCAGGGCTGGCTGCCTAGCAGCCCTCTCCCTGTGGTTCCCGTTCAGACGGAGTTATCAATGAAACGGCTGGTTTCGTGGCTCATGAGTGGAGTGCTGATGGCCGGCCTGCTCCTCAGCCTGATCATCGCCCCCGCCGCTCAGGCCGACTCGCTGCGCAACGTCGCAGACGACAAGATTTCAGAGCGCGGCGACAAGATCGACCTGAACAACTGCTCGGTCCGTCGCTTCCAAGCCTTCCCTGGGATGTACCCCACCCTGGCCGGCAAGATCGTGCTGGGTGGCCCCTACAACAGTGTTGACGACCTGTTCAGCCTCGACCTGACCGATCGCCAGAAGGAACTGGTGGAGAAGTACAAGGGCAACTTCACCGTCACCCCGGCGTCCATCGCCCTCAACGAAGGCTTCGATCGGATCAACGACGGCCAATACCGTTGATTGCCTGAGCGTTTCAAGCGCTCAGCTGAGGTCTAGATTCCGCAGCCGGTGACCGCCGTCGGGCCATCCCGACGGCTTTTTTGTTGCCTCAGTAGTCCTGGCCTGATGCCGTCCATTCCCTCCAATTGGGACGTAATCGTGGTGGGCGGGGGTGCCGCAGGCCTGATGGCCACCCTCGAATTACCGGAGGGTCTCAGCGTCCTGCTGCTGAGCAAAGATCGCGCCCCCCGCTCGGCGAGTCGCTGGGCCCAGGGGGGCATTGCTGCGGTCACGCGACCTGAGGACAGCTTCGCGAGCCATCTGCAGGACACCCTCAAGGCGGGCGGGGATCTCTGCGATCGGCCCGCGGTCGAGTTACTCGTGCGCGAGGCGCCGGCCTGCGTCGAGCGGCTCCTGGAGCTGGGCATGGACTTCGACCGCCATGAAGGCGGACTGAGCACCACCCTGGAGGCCGCCCACAGCCACCGGCGGGTCCTGCATGCCCAGGACCGCACCGGTGGAGCACTGGTGGATGCCCTGGAGCGCAAGGTGCTGCAGCGGCCGGGCCTGCAGCGGATCCAAGGGGGTCTTGCGCTCCAGCTTTGGATCAGCGACGGCCACTGCCGCGGCCTGCAAGTGCTGGTGGACGGCACGGTGCAGTGGCTCCAATCCCGGGCGGTGGTGCTGGCCACCGGCGGGGCGGCGCACCTCTTCGCCAACACCACCAACCCCAAACAGGCCAGCGGCGACGGCATTGCCATGGCCTGGCGGGCCGGCGCGGCGGTCCGCGATCTCGAGTTTGTTCAGTTCCACCCGACGGCCTTGATGCTGCCGGGGGCCCCCCACTTCCTGATCTCAGAGGCGGTGCGCGGCGAGGGCGCGCGACTGGTCGACGACCAAGGGGAGAGCCCCGTCAGTCAGCTCAGCGGCGGAGATCTCGCGCCGCGGGATGCCGTCAGCCGGGCCCTGGTCCAGCGGATGCGGGAGCGGCAGACCCCTCACCTCTGGCTCGACCTGCGGCCCGTCGGGACCAGCAAGCTGGAGCGGCAGTTCCCGACGATCCTGGGGCGCTGCCGCGAGTTGGGCCTCGAACCCACCGAGGCCCCCATCCCCGTCGCGCCCGCAGCGCACTACTGCATGGGGGGCCTGCGCACCGATGCGCGCTCAGCCACCACCATCCCTGGCCTCTATGCCGTTGGGGAAGTCGCCAGCAGCGGCGTCCATGGCGCCAACCGCCTGGCCAGCAATTCCCTGATGGAATGCCTGGTCTACGCCAGGCAACTGCGGGACATCGAGCTGTCCCCAGCCCCATCCGCCAGGCCAGAGCCCTTGCCTGGCAAGGCCATGACGGACCTTCCGCCCATCAGCCTCGAGGCAATCGAGCTGCAGACCGAGGAGCTGCGACGCCTCTGCTGGCGGCGGGCCGGTGTGGAGCGCAACGGACACGAACTGCTCGCGGGCTACCGGGCCTGCCAGCAGCTGGAGGGCGCGCTCAGCGGGCAACCCCTCCTGCAGGCCGTCCAAACACTGGGGCACGACCAAGCTCTGCAGCTGTCTCAAGAGCAGGTCCGTTGGCTGGCCAAGGCCCATGACCTCAAGCAGCGGGCCACCGTGGCGGCCCTGCTGATGGAGTCAGCCCTCTTCAGAACCGAAAGTCGCGGCGGTCACTTCCGCGTCGACGCCCCAGCCAGGCAGCCCTTCTGGCGGCGCCACAGCGTGCAGCGAAAGGGGCTCAGCATCAGCACTGAGGCCCTGGCGGACTAACGCTTACTGAAGGGGCGGTCCGTTGTAGCCGCTGGCCTCGGCCAATTTGGCCAGGGGCTTAGCACCGGAATCGAGCTGGCCATTGATCTCCCAGGTGGGATAGCCCTCGATCTTCTTGGCCTCGCACAGCTCGCGCTGGCTATTGCGGCCATCGGGAGCGCACTCGATCACCGTCAGCTTTTCGGCGGCCTGGCGACCAAAGAGCTCCTTCTGCTCATGGCAGTGGGGGCACCAGTAGGCGGTGTAAACCTTCGCGCCACTGGCGGTCAGATGTTCCGCCAAGGCGATTTGTGCCGGCCCGCTTTCACTGCGCACCGGAGGGGAGACACCTGGAGCGGAATCCACCACCGGACGCCCCACGGAGGCCGCCCAACCCAAACCAATGACGCCCACCAACAGGGCCGTAATGACGCCGCTGAAGATCAGCTGGCCGCGGTCCTCCCAATCACCACCAATCAGGCTGAGGACAAACAGCGCTGAACTCAGACCGGCCGAGAGGATGCAGAAGGGGCAGCAATCGCGGATGCCAAAGGCCATCACCCCCAGCAACACCGCGCTGAACACCGCCATGCCGGTGCTCAGAAGAAACAACCCCCACCAGCTGCGCTGGCCCAGGCTCACCCGCAACTCCCCTTGCAGCACGAGGGGAACGACGGCCATCAACAGGACCGCGCCGTAGCCCAGCAGTCCAAAGAGGGCCAGGGGCTGTCCAAACAGCGAACCCCAAGCACTGGAGAGCACCTTCTCGCAGCCATTGCAGCCAAACAGGCCGGTCGAGCTGCAGCTGAGATTGCCGATCAAGCCCCACTTGCTCAGGGTGATCGAGCCGGTGTCAATCACACCGATGGTGGCCAGAACGGCCATCACGACCCGCACCCAACGCTTGCCGCCATCGCCGCGCCGGCGCTGGCTTCCAAGACGTTCACTCAGGCGCGATGAACTCACGGCGCAGGACTCCTGACGTTGGAGGAATTGTGGCAGGGATCCTGATCAGTAGGGTTAGGGATTGGCCAGCGAGCGGCCGACCTTCTTGAGCTCCTCCATGACCGATAGCGCCCGACCAAATACTGGAAAAACGGTGGCGTTCGCGCATCTCGGCTGCGAGAAGAACCGCGTCGACACCGAGCACATGCTCGGCCTGCTGGCGGAGGCCGGCTACGGGGTCAGCGCCGATGAAGCCGACGCCAACGTCGTGGTCGTCAACACCTGCAGCTTCATTCAGGACGCCCGGGAAGAGTCCGTTCGCACCCTGGTGGAACTGGCCGAGCAGGGCAAGGAGTTGATCATTGCCGGCTGCCTCGCCCAGCACTTCCAAGAGGAACTGCTCGAGAGCCTGCCGGAAGCCAAGGCCATCGTTGGCACCGGCGACTACCAACACATCGTCAGCGTGCTCGAGCGGGTCGAAGCCGGCGAGCGGGTGAATCAGGTCAGCGCCAACCCGACCTTCGTGGGCGACGAGAACCTGCCCCGCTACCGGACCACCAGCGAGGCGGTGGCCTACCTGAAGGTGGCCGAGGGCTGCGACTACCGCTGCGCCTTCTGCATCATTCCCCACCTGCGCGGCGACCAACGCTCCCGCACGATCGAGAGCATCGTTGCCGAGGCGCGCCAACTGGCAGCCCAGGGCGTGCAGGAGTTGGTCCTGATCAGCCAGATCACGACGAATTACGGCCTTGATCTCGCCGGCAAGCCCCAGTTAGCCGAGCTGCTGCGCGCCCTCGGCGAGGTGGAGATTCCCTGGATCCGCGTGCACTACGCCTACCCCACGGGGCTCACCCCTGAGGTGCTGGCGGCCTACCGGGACGTCCCCAACGTCCTGCCCTATCTGGATCTACCGCTGCAGCACAGCCACCCGGATGTCCTGCGGGCGATGAATCGCCCCTGGCAGGCCGATGTCACCAACGGTGTGCTCGCGCGCATTCGCGAGCAACTCCCCGACGCCGTGCTGCGCACCACCTTCATCGTCGGCTACCCGGGCGAAACCGAAGAGCAGTTCCAGCACCTCCTGGATTTCGTGGCCGAGCAACGCTTCGACCATGTGGGGGTCTTCACCTTCTCGCCCGAGGAGGGAACCCCCGCGGCCGAGCTGCCCAACCAGGTGCCCGCGGAGATCGCCGCTGAGCGCAAGGACCGCCTGATGGCACTGCAACAGCCCATCGCCGCCGAGCGCAACGCCGCTTGGGTGGGGCGGATCGTGGATGTCCTGATCGAACAGGAGAACCCCAGCAGCGGCGAAATGATTGGTCGCTGCGCCCGCTTTGCCCCCGAAGTCGATGGCGAAGTGCGGGTGATGCCCGGTGAAGGCGGGCTCTGCGCTGCCCCCGGAACGATGGTCCCGGTGCGCATCACCGCCGCGGACACCTACGACCTGATTGGTGAGGTGGTGGGAGCCAAGGCCATGGTCCAAGACGCCCTCTCGATGCAGCGGGCTCAGTCTTGATTCAACAGGGACTGAAGCGTCTGCAAGGACGCCTCACGCGGCATCAACGCACCACGTTTTTACTGGCCTCAGGGATCAGCACCGCCGGCTCCTTTGCCGGGCTGACCGCCAAAGGCTGGTTGCTGATGGAGGGTGCCGGCAACCCGTTTCTGTTGGCGCTCAACTTCGCCGTCCTGACCCTGCCGACCCTGGTGATCAGCGGCCCGGCCGGGGTACTCACCGATCGACTCGGCAGTGAGCGGGTCCTGATCCGCGCCCAATGGGCCCTGCTCGCCGCAGCGGTGCTCGGTGCCATCGCCATTCCCTTAACGGTGGGGCCCAAGCAGGACCTGCTGCTTCTGCTCAGCACCCTGGGCATTGGAATTGCGAGCACCTACGAGCTGACGGCCCGCAACAAATACGTCGCCCTGCTGGTGGACGAGCCCGAACAACTCGGTCCCTACCTCGCCAGCTTCTCGGTGATCTTCAACGTCGGCAAATTGGTCGGACCGCCCCTGGGGGGACTGCTGCTGGCGGCCACCGGACCCACCCTGGCCCTCAGCCTGGATGCGGCCACCTATCTCTTTCCGATCCTCACCCTGCTCTGGCTGATGGCACCCCATCGCGAGCGGGAACGCCGCAGTCAGGGCGGCCAAGCGGCCAACCTGCTCACGGCCTGGCGCGAGTGCGGCGCCAGCCTGCGCCACGTCCTCAGCTTCACCGCCGCGGCCTGCCTAGTGGGCTTCTTCCACCCTGGGCTGGCGCCACTGATGGCCCTTGAGCTCCTGGGACCAAGCCCAATGGCCCTGGGTCTGTTCACCAGCGTTCTGGCCTGCGGCAGCATCTGCGGCGGGGTCCTGCTCCAGCGCAACGCCGCTGCAATCAGCGCGCGCCCGGGTTGGCTACTGGGTAGCACCACCCTGCTGACGGCACTGGCCCAACTGGGGCTAGCGCAGCAAGGGGCACTCGCCTGGGGCTTGGCCATGGCCTTCCTGATCGGAGCCGGCACCGCAAGCCTTCTGGCGGGGACCAATCTGATCATCCAAGTGCATGCTCCCCAGGTGCTCCGGGGACGAATGGCAGGCCTTGGTCAGATTGCCTTTCTGGGGGGTGGAGGACTCAGTGGTCTGGCGGCAGCGCTTCTCACGGAAACGCTGCCTGGAGGCCTCTGGAGCTGCCTGGCCGTGCTTGGCAGCCTTGGGGCTGCCCTTGGGGTCTGGGAGCTCCTGCGGAACCGCAGGATGCGGCTCAGACCAGCTTGATGCCGCGCAGCACGAAGGAGATGGCTGCAGCCGCCACCAAACCACCGCCGACCAGTGCGAGATAGATCACGGGGCCCATGGTTCGGTGCGTTCAACTGTGCGCTATTAGAGCAGAAACCAGCCCGCCCCCTGGTCACTCGGCCTAGGCTGATCGCCAACTCATCGGATGTCCCCTAGGGGGCAGCCGTTCCACGCATCTCACTGGAGACCACCGAACGGCATGAACACTCTGTTCATCTACCCCGAGTTTCCCAAGACCTTTTGGAGCTACGAGAAAATTCTCGAGCTCGTGAACCGCAAGGTTCTGCTGCCACCCCTGGGGATGGTGACGGTGGCGGCGCTGCTGCCCCAGCACTGGCCCATGAAGCTGGTGGACCGCAACGTTGAAGAGGTCAGCGAGGCCGACTGGGACTGGGCTGAGCTGGTGGTCATCTCCGGGATGATCGTGCAGAAGGCCGACATGGCCGCGCAGATCGCCAAGGCCAAAGAGCGGGGTCTGCCTGTCGCCGTCGGCGGCCCCTTCGCGAGCTCCACCCCTGACGCGCCGGAACTGGGCCTGGCGGATTTCAAGGTGCTCGATGAGGGTGAAATCACCCTGCCGATGTTCATCGAGGCGATCGAGAAGGGTGAAGCCGGCGGACGCTTCAGTGCCAACGGCGAAAAGCCGGACGTCACGAGCACACCGGTGCCGCGCTTTGACCTACTGAAGCTCGACGCCTACGACTCGATGAGCGTGCAGTTCTCCAGGGGCTGCCCGTTCCAGTGCGAGTTCTGCGACATCATCGTTCTCTATGGCCGTAAGCCCAGGACCAAGACCCCTGAGCAGCTGATCGCCGAACTCCAGTCCCTCTACGACCTGGGCTGGCGGCGCTCGATCTTCCTGGTGGATGACAACTTCATCGGCAACAAGCGCAACGCCAAGTTGCTGCTCCCGGCCCTGAAGCAATGGCAGATCGAGCGGGGCTACCCCTTCAGCTTTGCCACCGAAGCCTCCGTTGACCTGGCGGCGGATGAAGAGCTGATGCAGATGATGGCCGAGTGCCGCTTCGACTCGGTCTTCCTTGGCATTGAGACCCCCGATGAGGCCAGCCTCTCGGTGGCCGGCAAACACCAAAACACCCGCAGCTCCCTCGAGGAAGCCGTCGACCGGATCAATTCCTATGGCCTGCGGGTCATGGCCGGATTCATCATCGGTTTCGACGGCGAGAAGACCGGAGCCGGCGATCGGATCGTTGAGTTCGTGACCCGTACCGGCATTCCCGCGGCAATGATGGGGATGCTTCAGGCCCTACCCAATACCGGGCTCTGGCACCGGCTGGAGAAGGAAGGCCGGCTGATCCAAGAGAAGGCCGACGCCAAGGGGGTCAACCAGACCAACCTGCTGAATTTCGTGCCCACCCGGCCGATTCGCGACATCGCCAACGAGTACGTCGACGCCTTCTGTCGCCTCTATGAGCCCCACGCCTACATCGACCGGGTCAAGCACTACTACCTGAAGATGGGCAAGCCGCGCTGGCAGGAATTCGTGCCCGCCACCTTTGGCAAAGCCACCCTGCCCGCCTGGACCGATGTGCGCGCCCTGTTGATCGTGCTCTGGCGTCAGGGCGTGAAGCGCAACACTCGCCTGCGCTTCTGGCGGTCCCTGCTGGAGGTCGCCCAGAAGAACCCTGCGGTGCTCGAGCAGTTCCTGGTGGTGCTCGCCCACAACGAACACTTCATGGAGTACCGCGCGGTGGTCACCCAGGAGATCCAAGAGCAGTTGGCCGCCCTGCCGCCAGAGCCCCCCAACAGCCCTTCGACGCCAACGCGGGAACTGCAGCCGGCCTAGTCCTGGATGTAGGTGTCGCCGCTCTCGAGAGCCTGCTCCGCCTTCTGCAATTCACGGCCCAGATAAAGGGCGTGATCCAGGCAACTCAAGGGATGGGGACCCTCCCCTTCCGTCAGCGCCATGCCCAACTCCTTGGCGCTGCGGCCGCGATAGACCGCCACGGCAGCGCGGGGACCCGCGCCTTTGCAGCTGATCACCTCACCGGTGTCGGGATCGGTGGCTAGCCCGCGATCATCAATCGCATTGCTGTAGTGCTCCGCGATCAACTCGCCCGCCTCGCGGTCGATCTTGATCAGGAAATAACCGGCGGGATCCAGGGCGATGAAGCGCTGGGAGAGCCCCTCATCGAGGCTGCGGCGCTGCTCTAGCGAAAACGGGCTCATGGGCGGATGCTACGCAGCGGAATCCGTCAGGGATCGCGTCGCCCCCGTGAAGGGGAGCTCGGCATTCACCGCCTCAATCTGACTGAGCTGTTCGCGATTGGCCTCCGGCAACCAGCGCCGGGCGATGGCATCAAAGGGTTCGTGGTACCAGCGGTGCAGGGAGGCATGGGAGCGGGCGACAAAACCGCGGCGGCGCTTGTGACTGCCGCCGGCGCCAGGGTCAAAACGCTGAATGCCGCGCTCAATGGCCCACTGGATCGGGGCGTAGTAACAGACCTCGAAATGGAGGTTGTCGATCTCCTCGTCACTGCCCCAGTAGCGGCCCCATAGGTGCTGGCCGGAGTGCACGCAAAGGGACATCGCCACCGGATCGTGGGGATCGCCCCGATGGGCGCTGAACAGCACCAGGTGTTCCCGCAGCTCCGCCGCCGCCTCATCGAAGAAGGCTTCTGTGAGGTATTTGCTCCCCCAAGGCCCCCAACGGGCGCAGTGCTGGGCATAGAAGTGGTGCATCCGCTCGAGCATCGCGGCCGGCAGCTCCTCCCCCGCCAAGGCCGTCACCGTGATCCCGGCGCGCTCCACGGCCTTGCGCTCGCGCTTGATGTTGCGCCGTTGGTTGGCGTTGAAGCTCGCGAGGTAGTCGTCGAAGCAGCCATAGCTCTGGTTGCTCCACAGGCTCTGCTGGTTCAGCCAAGTGGCGCAGCCCGCCGACTCCGCCAGGGCCTGCCACTGGGGATCGGCATAGAGAAAGTTGCAGCTGAAGATCTGGTTGTCAGCGCAGAAACGATCAATGCACTGCATCAACAGGGCGGTGACCTGCTGGGCGTCCTCGCCGGCGGCGGTGAAAAAGCGATAGCCCACCACTGGGCTCAAAGGGCTCATGCCCAGCAACTTCGGGTAGTAGCGCTGGCCCAGCTGGGCGGCCAATTCCGCAAAGGACTGATCGAAGACGAACTCGCCGTAGCTGTGGCCCTTGAGGTACAGCGGAGCGACGGCGATCAGCTGCTCCCCGCGCCAGAGGCTCAGGTGACAGGGCTGCCAACCCTGGCGAGGCGCGACACTTCCGGAGCGCTCCAGGCCAGCCAGCCAGCGCCAGGAGTAGAAGGGGAGCCCAGCCGCCTCCGTGAGGGCCTGCCAATGCGCCTCGGGGATCTCTTCAATCGAACGGTGCCAGCGAACAGTGAGCTCGGCCATCAGCTCAGAACCAGGGGGCGGGCAGCGGGCAGAACGCTAACGGCTACGGCCCTGACCATCGGCGCCCTCAGCGCACCCAGCCAAGCCGGATTGCTCAGCCCCGTGCTCAACCTGATGCGCCCGCAGGTCGAAGCCAAGATCAGCGAGGCCTGCCTGCGCTGGAGTGCCATGGGCAACAGAAGCCTGATCGAGCGGCTCACCCCCGCCTGCCAGGCCCTGGCCGCCCCCACCAGCCGCTGCCTCGTAGCTGAAACCCAATCCAGCGGCCGCAGCCTGGGGGTGATCAGCGAGTTGCTCGCCGGACGCTTTGGCGATGACCTCGAGGTGGTGGTCAAGCGCTGCGCGGGACGGATGCTGGGGCTCTCGCCGGAGACCTTTGGCAAGCTGCCGCTGCGGGACCTGGCCGAGCGCTTCAACAGCCTCAAGGCTCAGGCGCGCCGGTAGCGCACAAGCAGCTCGTCGCCGCCCAAGCAGCGCTGCTCCTGGAGCGTCCAGGCACTGGCCTCCAGGGCCCCATCGGACTGAAGCCAGGCATGGGGGCCGCCCAGCAGTTGAGGCACCAGGGTCAGCTGCAACTCATCCACGAGTCCCTGGGCCAGCAGCTGCGTGGCCAACTCAGCGCCCCCCAAGACAAGCAGGCGCTCCAAACCAGCGGCGGCCAAGGCCGCCAAGGTTGCCGGCCAGTTCTGCAGCGGCAAGGACCTGTCAAAACCAGCGGGGGCCGCCTCCCCTGAGCCCAGAAGCCAGCGCTGCAGGGGCTGCTGGAACAGGCGCAGGTCTGGATCCCAGTTGAGCTGGCGACTCACCACCAGGGCGGCGGGTTGGGGCGGCCGCCCCTGCTGCTGACGCTGCTCCAGCAGGTCGGCATCACGGATCAGGCAGGTGCAGCCGTGTTCGCGGATGGTCCTGCCGCCGACCAGAGCACCATCAGCCCAAGCCAGGGCCTCCTCCAGGACGCGGCGGTCTCCCGTTCCTCCGAGTTGGGCCGCACCACCAGCGGCGGGGGCGAGCCGGCCGTCCAGGCTGATCGCCAGAACCAGCCGAAGCTCAGGCGCCGGCAAGGGCTTCGAGGGCCTGGGGGTTCATGCCCAGCTGGGGCACCTCTGCGAACACCTCAGCGGCGTTGTTCGGGCTCTCCTGAAGACGGATCTTGTGGAGCGAAGCCCCCAGGGCCGCCACGGGGGCCTGGAGCAGATCGGCGATATGCAGCGCAATGTTCTCCGCCGTGGGAACCGTGCTGGAGAAGTGCTCGACGTCCTTGTTCAAGAAGGTGTGGTCAAAGGGCTCCACCACCAGCTCATCCACCGCTGACTGCAGGGCCGAGAGGTCGCAGACCATGCCGGTGCGGGGGTCAATGGCACCCCGAACGGTGATGTCCAGCAGGTAGTTGTGGCCGTGGCCATGGGGCCGGGCGCACTTGCCGTAGATCGCGGTGTTCTCCTCGAAGCTCAGCTCCGGTCGGGCCAGGCGGTGGGCTGCCGCGAAGTGGGTGCGGATCGTCAGGAAGGCTTCCATGGAATCGCCGAGCACATCGGCCCAGAGCTTGTCGGTTTCGTAAAGACGGAGCCCCATCAGGGGCAGGTGGGGCGCCAGGCGCTTCCAGATGGCCAGAACCAGGGCCTCGGTGGTGGGCAGGATCCCCTCGGGACGGCTCAGATCGAATTCCGGCCAGGCCTCGTTCAGGCTGCGGAAGTCGAGCTGGGCGGTGACCTGCTCGCGGATGGCGTGCTTCACGTCCGAGAGGTTGAGCACCATGCCGTTGGCATCGAGCCCGCCACCCATGGCGACGATCAACTCATAGTTGTGGCCGTGGCCCGGGGCCAGGCTGCAGGGCCCGAACTGGGCGGCGTTCTGCTCCGGGCTGAGCTCAGGCAGCCAATAGCGATGGCTGGAGCTGAAGGTGGCCCGGCGCGTGATCACGCAGGGCCGGCCCTGACCGTGGGGGGCAGAGGAGACGACGGACACCGGGCTCGCCGGAGGCGCCGCCATCACTGGCGGAGTCATGACAGCGAGTAACGGTTGGTCGCATCTTAAGAATGTTGGTGCTTGCGATGGCGAACCGATGGAGGACACCCGAGTCCAGCTGCGGCAGCGACTGGAGGGCCTGAACCTCTATCTGGTGGGGATGATGGGCAGCGGCAAAAGCAGCGTGGGCCGGCACCTCGCCGAGGCCCTGGACTACCGCTTCCTGGACGCCGACACCAGCCTGGAACAGGTGGCGGGGCGCTCCATTCCCGAGATTTTCGCCAGCGAGGGCGAGGCCGGCTTTCGCGCCCTGGAGTCGGCGGTGCTCAACCAAATCGCCTCCTGGCATTCCCTCGTGGTGGCAACCGGCGGCGGTGTCGTGACCCAGCCGGCCAACTGGGGCGAGCTGCACCAAGGGGTCGTGATCTGGCTGGATGCCCCCGACGCGATCCTGCTGGCGCGCCTCGAGGCCGACCCAACTCCCCGGCCCCTGATGGAAGCGGAGGACCGCGCCGAACGCCTCGCCAACCTGATGGCCGAGCGCCGCCCCCTCTACGCCCAGGCCGACCTCCAGATCCTTCAGGACGGACGCCCGGCCGAGCACGTGGCCCAGCAAATCCTTGAGGCGCTGCCCTCGATCATCAAGGAGCGCACGGCACCTCCCCTGGGTCAACTGCAGGTCACCAGTGACGCCGGCGAGGTGGGAACCTCGATCAACTAACTAGAGGCCCCGGGTGGCTCCAGGCGGATCGCAAACCACTGCACCGTGATCCCCGGCTGGAGCTCCAACTCACAGGCCGTCTCCAGCAGCCGCTGGGCCTGATCCGTCGTCGAGCCCAGGCCTGAGAGGTCCTCGGGAATGGCCTCGAGGGAGTGCAGTTGGCGCTCCAACCAAGCCAAGGTCTCCTCGGCTGTGAGCAGTTGCTGGGGGGCCCCTGGCTCCAGCACCACGTAGTGATCCAGCTCGCGGATCAGGGGATCGGACATCGGGCCGTCCAGGCGGCAGGATCACAGGCAGCCTGCCACGTGCCCAGCGATGCCGCTCGCCCTGATCCTGCTGGTGCTGCTGAGCGGAAGCCTCCCCGCCGTGGCGGCCTCAACCCTGGAACAACGCCTGGAGAACTGGCCGCAGTGGAGCCTGCCGGCGCCGCTGCCGCGGCCTGGGCGACGCGATCTGATCTACCCCGCCTGGTTTGAAGGGGACTGGAGCGCCACCAGCCGCGATCTCAGCGGCGCGGAGCCTGAGATTCAGTACGCCGTGCGCTTCGTCAAAGATGACGCCGGGCGGATCGTTGGCGATCGCGCCTTCAATGCCGGGTCCGTCGGTCGCGCCCTGCTGGGCGATCAGCTGCAGCGGGTTCGCAACGATCCGCAGAACCCCAACCGTCAATTGGCGGATTTGAGCGGGGATCAGTCGTTGGAGTCCACCGTCATCGGCCGCCGCAGCGAGCAGCAACCCCAGGAGCAGTTTCTGGCGGATGAACTCAGCCTGCAGGTGCTGCATGGCCCCGGCGACCCGCGGGTCAGCCAAGTGGAGACCCTCAGCCGCTACGCCCGGATCGATGCCGATCACATCGAAGCCAGGCAATGGCAGGTCAGCTACGGCTCCCCCGCCGATGGCCTCCGGGCCGAGGCCCAGCGCAGCTGGAGTGGAACGCTGCTGCTCGAGCGCCAGCCCTAGGGACGTCCCAGCTGCAGGCCGAGGCGATCGCGCCAGAGCCAGAGGGATTCCAGACGGGGATCGTCGGCCAGCCCCGCCACCCCGCGTCCCGCCAGGGGGCTCCCGGCGGAGCTGGGGAACTTGATCAAGGACAGCTGGGCGATCACGGCCAGATCCGCCAGGCTCAGCTGATCACCCACCAGGTAGGGCTGGGCCTGCACCAGGGCCGTGAGCTGCTCAAGGCTGCTGCGCAGTTGCTGCAGCACCTGCTGATCGAGCACCTGACCCACACCGCTCAGCACCCCGCCCGGCAGGGCACCCACCAAGGAACGCAAGGGCGACGGGGTGGCCTCCGGCAGCAGGCCATCGCGGAGCACCGGATCGCTGGCGGCGGCCTGCACCAGGGCCATGCGCGCACCCGCCGCGAGGGCCGTGTCGGCCCAGTCCTCCAGCAGCATCACCTGGGCCCGCTGGGCCGGATCACTGGGCAGCAGCGCCGGATCAGGGTGCTTCTGCTCCAGGTGCAGGGCGATGGCCGTGGAATCGGCAATCACCTCACTGCCATCCACCAGGACCGGCACCTGGCGCTGCCCCGAGAGCCGGTAGAGGTCCACCTGACCCACACCGGGCGTGACCTCAATGGGGGTGAAGCTCAGCTGCTTGAAGGCGAGCACCAAACGGACCTTCTCGCAGAAGGCGGAATGGCGGAACTGATGGAGCTCCAGCATCAATCGATCGGATCGCGCGGCAGCGAGTGCCCCTTTGGCGGCAGAGTAGCCAGCACTCTTTGATCAGCGCCCCAGCCCCCATGCGGGACTTTTTTCTGAACGTCACGCGCTACCCGCGCTATCTGATCGCGTTCGGGCTTGGCGTCGCCAACTCCGTCCTGGAACCCCTGGCCCAGCGCCGCAGCAATCCCGTCACCGCCGTCGCCCTGATCGGCGCCCTGGTGAGCGGTCTGCTGAGCCTGACCCTGATCCTGCGTGCCATGGTGACTCCAGAGGTCATCGCATAGCCATGGCGCAAGGTCGTCGCGTAGAACGCGTGGCCGCTCTGATCCGGCGGGAGGTCAGTGAACTCCTCGTCACCGGCATCAAGGACGAGCGGGTCAGCCTGGGGATGGTGAGCATCACCAATGTGGATGTCGCCGGCGATCTCCAGCACTGCAAGATTTTTGTCAGCGTCTACGGCAGCGCCGAGGTGCAGCAGCAAGCCCTCGAGGGCCTGCGCTCGGCTTCGAACTACGTCAAAGGGGAGCTCGGCCGTCGCCTGAACATGCGCCGCACCCCCGAGGTGATCTTCCAGTTGGATCGCGGCATCGAAAAGGGCACCTCGGTGCTCGGTCTGCTCAACCAACTCGAGGAGAAGCGCCAAGAGCGTGGCGAGGTTCCTGAAGGCACCGGCCAACAGGAGGATGGAGGCTTCTGAGCTCCGGCGGCAGCTGGCGAGCCTGCTGGTGGTTCGCGGCAGCGGCCATGCCCGGGACCATCAACGCCGCTATCCCCGCTGGGAACTGAGCAACGCAGAGCTGCGCCAACTCCTGGCTGAAGGCGTTGGCGGGGTGATCCTGCTGGGGGGCAGCGCCGAAGAGCTGCGGCTGCGCTGCGAGCAACTTCAAGGCTGGGCCGCCGAACCGCTACTGCTCTGCGCCGATGTGGAGGAGGGGGTCGGCCAGCGCTTTGAAGGCGCCAGTTGGCTGGCTCCCCCCCTGGCCCTGGGTGGGCTGCATCAGCGGGAGCCGCAACGGGCCGAGGCCCTGGCCGAGGGCTACGGCCGCTGCACCGGCCGGCAGGCGCGACTGCTGGGGTTGAACTGGGTCCTGGGGCCGGTCTGCGACGTCAACAACAACCCAAGCAACCCGGTCATCAACGTGCGGGCCTGGGGGGAAACAGCGCGCACGGCCGGGGCCCTGGCGGCGGCGTTTGTGCGGGGCTGCCAGGGCGAAGGGGTACTGGCCTGCGCCAAGCACTTCCCCGGCCATGGCGACACCAGCTGCGACTCCCACCTGGAATTACCCGAGCTGCCCCACGACCGAGGGCGGCTGGATCAGATCGAACTCCCGCCGTTTCAACAGGCGATTGCCGCTGGGGTCGCCTCGGTCATGACCGCCCACCTGCGCCTGCCGGCCCTGGACCCCAAGCGCCCGGCCACCTTGTCCAAGGCCGTCCTGACTCAGCTGCTGCGGGGGGACCTGGGCTTCCAAGGCCTGGTGGTGACCGACGCGCTGGTGATGGAGGCGATCAGCCAGCACCACGGCAGCGCCGAAGCGGCCGTTCTGGCCTTTGAAGCGGGGGCTGATCTGATCCTGATGCCCGCCAATGCCCAGGAGGCGCTCGATGGACTGGTGGACGCGGTCCAGAGCGGCCGGATCAGCCAAGCGCGCGTGGACGCCAGCCTCCAGCGACGGCGGGAAGCCCTGGCGCGCTGCTCGTCTGCCCAGGAACCGCTGGAGCAGCTGATCAGCCCGGGGGAGCGGCAGCTGAGCGCTGAACTGCTCGCCCTCAGCCTGATTCGCCAAGGAGCTGGCCAGCTGCCTCCTGGACCGGGTCTGAACCTGATCCGGCTGGACAACCAACTCAACGCGCCGCAGCTGCCCCTGGTGGCCCCGGCCCTGCTGCGGCCCGCCGCCCTTGGCTATGAGGCACGGCTGATCGACGCCCGCAGCCCCAGCCCCTGGGGCCCAGACCCCGAGGCACCCCTGGCCTTGGATCGCCTGCCGGACGGCCCGGTCCTGCTGCAACTGCTGGTGCGGGGGAATCCCTTCCGCGGCAGTGCCGGCGGCGATGAACCCTGGCCCCAGGTGGTGCGACAACTGCTGGCGGCCCAGCGCCTGGCTGGTCTGGCGGTCTACGGCAGTCCCTACCTCTGGCAGGCCCTCGAACCCCTCCTGCCGCCGGATCTACCCGCCGCCTACAGCCCGGCTCAGATGCCCCAGGCCCAGGCCCAGGTGCTCACGGCCCTGGGGTTACCCGAGGCGGCGCTAGAGGGCGGCTTTACCGACTAAGCGAGCCACTGCCACTAGCCTCGGGCCGTCTTCTGCGGCCGCCGGCACCCACCATGCTCAGCCTCTCGATGATCGTTCGGGATGAAGCCGGACAAATCGAGGACTGCCTGCGGTCCGTCCAAGGCTTTGCCGATGAGCTGGTGGTGGTGGACACCGGCTCCAAGGACAACACCGTCGCCTTAGCCCAGGCCGCTGGCGCCCGGGTGGAGGCGATCGAGTGGCCCGGGGACTTTGCCCCCGCCCGCAACCAAGCGCTCGAGATGGTGCAAGGCGACTGGGTGCTGGTGCTGGACGCCGATGAACGGCTCAAACCGGAGGCCTGGAAGCCCCTGCGGGCCCTCATGGCGCAACCGGATGTGCTGGTGATCAACCTGCTGCGCCACGAGCGCGGCGCGATCCAGTCGCCCTACTCCAACGTCAGTCGGCTCTTCCGCCGCCATCCGCGCATCCGCTGGAGCCGGGCCTATCACTCGATGATTGACGACAGCGTCGCGGAACTGCTCAAGGAGGAGCCGCAGTGGCGCATCGCCGATTGCTCCGAGCCCGCCATCGATCACGACGGCTACCGCCCAGAGCTCTTGGCCCAAGGCAACAAACCCGAGCGGTTGCGCCAGGCGATGGAGGCCGAGCTGCAGAGCCGTCCCGGCGACCCCTATGCCTGCGCCAAGTTGGGCAGCCTGGAGGTCGCCGAAGGCAACCTCGAGCGGGGCCTGAAGCTGCTGCAGGAGGGCCTGGCGAACTGCCCAAGCGAAGCCCAACCCGAGCGCTACGAGCTGCTGCTGCACCTGGCCCTCGCGGAAGCCAGCCGCGACCCCCAGCAAGCGGAGCGCTACTACCGCCAAGCCCTGGAGATCCCCCTGGCACCGCGGCTGAACCTGGCGGCCCAGCTGAACCTGTCGGCGCTGCTGCTGCAGCTCGGACAACTGGAGGAGGCGGAAGCCCTCAGCGCCCGCGCCACCCGCGTCGCCCCTGAGATCGGCCTGGGCTGGTACAACCTCGGCCTGATCCGCCGCAAACAGGGCAATCTCGCCGGGGCCCTGGAGGCCTACCGCGAAGCCAAACGGGTCAATCCCGGCCATGCCGAAACCCACCAGAACCTGGCCGTCGCCCTGCTGCTGGGCGGCGACATCGATGGTTCCCGCGGCAGCTTCCGTGAGGCGATCCAACTGCTGATTGACCAGGGACGCACCCAGGAGGCCCAGCGGCTGCACAAGCAAGCCGGAGAACTGGTCAAGCTCGAGGGCTGAGGGATGGCGCTGCAGGGACGCACCATCGCGGTCACCCGGGCTGAGCAGCAACTGGGGACGGCGCGGCAGCTCTTCGAGCAGGCGGGAGCCAGCGTCCTCGATCTCCCCGCCCTGGTGATTGGCCCGCCCGATGAGTGGGGCCCCCTCGATGACGCCCTGGCGGAGCTCGAGGAGTTCCACTGGCTGATCGTCTCCAGCAGCAATGGGGTCGATGCCGTGGAGCAGCGGCTGCAGCGCCAGGGCAGCAGCCTGGCCCGGCGGCCCAGCAGCCTCAAGATCGCCGCGGTCGGCCGCAAAACAGCGGCGCGCCTCGATGAGCTGGGAGCGGCCGCTGATTTCGTGCCGCCGGCCTTCGTCGCCGACAGCCTGATTGAGCATTTCCCGGTCTCCGGCTGGGGCCTGCGGCTGCTGCTGCCGCGGGTCCAGAGCGGTGGACGGACCCTGCTGGCGGAAGCCTTCGGCGAGGCCGGAGCACGGGTGGTGGAAGTGGCGGCCTACGAATCGCGCTGCCCCGAAACGCTGCCGGCGGCCACCGCCACGGCCCTGGCCGAGGGACGGGTCGATGCCATCACCTTCAGCAGCGGCAAGACCGTGCAACACACCATCCAACTGCTGGAGCAGCAGTTCGGCGCGAGCTGGAGGGAGCCGCTGGAGCGGGTCCAACTGATTTCGATTGGCCCGCAAACCTCAAAAACACTCCAGGCGCTCCTGGGGCGCGTTGACGCGGAGGCCAACCCCCATGACCTCGATGGGCTCGTGGCCGCCTGTTCCCTCGCCCTTAAAGACTGAGCACCCGCTGCTGACCGGCCTGGTTCAAGCGCAGTTGACCGCGCCCCAGATCGATGCCCGTCACGGTCCAGCCCGGGGGCAGCAGGGCCGGCAGACCGGAGCCCGGGCAGAGGCCCTGGCGGCCGATGCAGACCGTGCCGCTCTGGCCGCCCAGGGACACCAGGGCCTGGGCGCTGCGGCCACTGCCAATCAGGCCCGTGAGCTGCAGATCCGCCTGGGGGGTCTCGTTTGGGGTGCTTGCCGGCGCAGCGGTGACCGGCGCGAAGGGGTCAATGCGGCCATGGGGTTGGGCCTGAACCACCTGCTGGGCGCTCGGCATCGCGATGAAGCCCGGCGATGGGGTGAGCGGCGTCGGCTCTGAGACGCGGGCGGGCGGAATCGCCGTTCCCGGGGCAGAGGGCGCCGTGCTGCTCTCGCCTGTGCCGCAGGCCGCCAAGACCAGCAGCACAGGCAGGACCGCAATCAGTTGGTTAGTGCGCCTCTTGGCCATAGCCGCTCTGGACGAGATCGCGGAAGCGATCCAGGTTGGCCTGGAGCTCCTTGGTCACGATCCCCCCCAGGATGGAGGCATCCATCAGCGGCGCCAACACCCCCGGCAGCTCGTAGCTGACGCTGAGCTTCACGGCCGTGCTCTCGCCGCCCTGGGGATAGAAGCGAACGGCCCCTTTCGTGGGTAGGCCGCCGACGGATTCCCAATGGAGCTGTTGGGCCTCCACGCGCTCGGTAATCCGCGCCTTCCAATGGAAGCGGAATCCCTGGGCCGCCAGGGTCCAGTCGGTGAGATCGGGGTCCCCGTCTTCGGTGGTGACGGACTCAATCCAGTTCATCCAACGGGGCATGGCCTCCAGGTCACTCCAGACCGCCCAGACCCGCTCGGCGGGGGCCTTCACCTCGGTGGTGACGCTGTGTTCAAGCCAACGGCCCATGGTCTCTAGGCAACGGATGCATTGGTGGCCAGCTCCGCCTGACGACCCAGGATCGCGGCAGCGGCAAGACGCCCACTCATGGTGGCGCCTTCCATCGAATCGATGTAGTCCTGCTTGGTGTAACTACCGGCCATGAAGAAGTTGGTGACCGGCGTGGTCTGATCCGGGCGGTAGGGCTCCATCCCCGGGGCCTCGCGGTAGAGGGACTGGGCCAACTTGACGACGTTGCTCCAGACCAGGTTCAGGTTTTTGGCCGAGGGGAACAGGCGCCGGACCTGGGCGTCGGTCGCCGCGACGATCTCCTCGGTTTTCTTGGGAATCCAGGGATCGCCGGGGGTCAGGACGCACTGCAGCAGGGAACCCACCCCCTCCTTGCGGTAGTCCACCGGACTGGCCAGGGCCAGGTCGGCGAAGCAGCTGAAGTCCGCATCCGCCGTGTAGAGCAGGTTGTCCAAACCGGCGGGACGGGCCACATCCCGGCGGGCGGCCTCGGCCATGGGGGAATCACCCAGTTCGGTCACCCAGCCGTCGTAGCGGAGTTGGACCGTGGCGACGGGGACTGCCTCGAGCTTGTAGAGGTTGTCGAACAGGGGCCAACGGCGCCAGGACTCAGGCACCATCCGCTGAATACCAGGGACGTCGCAGGCCGCCAGGTAGGTGTCGGCCTCGACCTTGAGATCACCGTCGGGGGTGCCGAGGGTCAAGCCGGTGACGCGGGTCTCGCCGGCGACCTCTTCAAACTGGACCTCGGTCACCCGATGGCGCAGATGCAAGCGCGCGCCTCGCTCCTGGATGTACTCGAGGATCGGGCCGGTGAGCCAGCGGTGGGGCGAGCCCTTGAGCAGGTTGAGCTTGGAGGCCTCGGTTTTGGCCGCGAACATCATGAAGATGGTCAGCATGCAGCGGGCCGAGATCGCCTCGCAGTCGATGAAGCCCAGGGCGTAGGCGATCGGATTCCACATGCGGCGAATGCTCTGCTCGCTGCCGCCGTGGCCCAGGAACCACTGCTGGAAGCTGATGCGATCGAGGTCGCGAATCACCTTCATCGCCCCCTCGTAATCCACCAGACCGCGCACGATCGGGCTGGTGCCCAGGGCCAGGGCATTGCGCAGCTTGTCCAGCCAGTCGAGCTGCGGCGTGGTGAAGAAGGCCTTCAGGCCGTTAAAAGGTGCGCCGAGGGCAAAGCGGAAATCCAGCTCCCGCAGATCCCCACCCGAATTGACGAACAGGTGGGTGTGGTCCTTGGGCAGCAGATTGTCGATCGCCCCCACCTTGCGCAGCAGGGCGAAGAGATTGGCGTAGTTAAAGAAGAAGACGTGCAGGCCCATCTCAATGTGGTTGCCGCCGTCATCCACCCAGCTGCCGACCTTGCCGCCCATGAACGGGCGCGCCTCATAGAGGTCCACCTGGTGGCCAGCCTCCACCAGATCCACCGCCGCCGCCAATCCGGCCAGACCCGCACCCACGATGGCGACCCGCACCCTTGTTCTCCCACGAATGGGGTGACTCTATGGAGACGGGCGTCTCGGCAGGGGGAGGAGAGCCTCCATACAGTGGGGGCATAGGCATGGCCCCGATGACCAGCGAGACCGCCACTCCAGTCGCGACCCACACCGGCAAGGACGGCAAGGGAATCCTGATCACCGAGCCGGCGATGAAGCAGCTGGCCACCCTGCTTCCGGCCCAAGGGGAGGGGAAGGTGCTCCGCGTCGGCGTGCGCTCCGGCGGCTGCAGCGGCATGAGCTACACGATGGATTTCATCGATGGCAGCGAGATCCGCGAGGACGATGAGCGCTACATCTACGAGCCCAGCGGCGCCCCCAGCTTCACCGTGGTGAGCGACCCCAAGAGCCTCCTCTACATCTATGGGATGCAGCTGGACTTCTCCAGCGCGCTGATCGGTGGTGGCTTCAACTTCACCAACCCCAACGCCACCCAAACCTGCGGCTGCGGCAGCTCCTTCGCGGTCTGACCCCCCTCGGGTGCGAATCTGAGCTCACGAAACGGCACGCCCTCCGCCATGACCGCCACTGACGCGCCCTCTCTGTTTGAGCAGGCCCTGAAGAGCTACAACGAGGGCGCTCCGCTGTCTGAGGTGATCGCCAGCTTCCAGGAGATCACCCAACAGGACCCTCGGCTGTCTGCGGGCTGGACCTGCCTGGCCTGGCTGCAACTGCTGGACAACCAGGCGCAAACGGCCCTGCGCTCGGCCCGGATGGCGGTCAAGCTCAACCCCCAGGACCCCCAGGCCCGGATCAACCTGAGCCTGGCGATGCTCGAGAACAACGTCAAAGGGGTGCGGGAACACATCGAGCTGGTGCAGCGCGTGCGGCTGATGGCCCCTGAGATCGGCGAAGAACTGGACAACTCCATCGCCGATGGCCTGGCCCGTCGCCCCGACTGGCAGGCCCTGCAGAAGGTCAAAGCTTGGCTGCACGGTTGATGGATCAGCAGGGTCAGCGGCGCGTTCTGCTGCTGAGCAACGGCCACGGCGAAGACCTCAGCGGTGCCCTGATCGGCACGGCACTCCAACAGCAGGGCTGCAGCGTTGAAGCGCTGCCCCTGGTGGGCCACGGCCAGGCCTACGTCCAGGCGGGCATCACCACGCGGGGGAAGACCCGCGAATACAGCACTGGAGGCCTGGGCTACACCAGCCTGATCGGACGCATCACCGAGGTCGTGCAAGGGCAGGTGCTCTACCTGCTCAGCCGGCTGCTGCTGCTGCTGCGCATTGGCCATCGCTACGACCTGATCCTGGTGGTGGGCGATGTCATCCCAGTGCTGGCGGCCTGGTTGAGCCGCAGGCCGATGGCGACGTACCTGGTGGCCTACTCCAGTCACTACGAAGGCCGCCTGCAGCTGCCCTGGCCCTGCGGCGGCTGCCTCAAGTCCAAGCGCTCGCTGGCGATCTACAGCCGCGATCAGTTGACCGCCAGCGACCTCAGTGCGCAGCTGCAGCGGCCGGTGCAGTTTTTTGGCAACCCCTTCTTTGATGGGGCCCTGGGCGCCAGCGAAGGCCTCGCCGGTGCCCCGCGCCAGCGGCTGGGGCTGCTGCCCGGCAGCCGCCTGCCGGAGGCCCTGCACAACCTCGAGCTGATGCTGCGGGTGCTCGAGCGCCTGCCTGAAGCCCTGCGTCCGCCGCAACGGCTGGGATTACACGCTGCCCTGGTGGGGAAACTGACGCCCCAGGAGGTCGCCCCCCTGGCCAGTCGCCTGGGCTGGCGTCTGGAGCTCGAGAGCAGCAGCCGCTGCAGCCTGCAGCGGGGCCCCTTGCACCTGCAACTGGAGTGGGGGCGCTTCGCCGCCGTGATCCAACAGTGCGACCTGCTGCTCTCGATGACCGGAACCGCCGCCGAGCAGTGCGTGGGGCTGGGCAAGCCGGTGCTGCAGCTCGTCGGAGAGGGGCCGCAATTCACCGAGAACTTCGCTGAGGCCCAACGGCGTCTACTGGGGCCAGGACTGTTCTGTGCCCCCGGCAGTGGGGGAAGCGAGTCGCAACTGCGGGGCACGGCTGCGCTGCTGGAGCAACTGCTGAACCGACTGCTGAGCGATCAGCGCTGGCATGAGGAACTGCGGCAGCTTGGCGAGGAGCGGATCGGCAGCGGCGGCGGTGCCGCCAAGATGAGCGCTGATTTGTTGGAGCGTCTGGCGCAGCGCCATGGCTGAAGCGACCCCACCCAGCACCGGCCAACGCCTCAAGGGCTATCTGGATGCGGTGCTGGTGGCGGACGTCTTCGTGGTGATCGCCGGCGCCATCTGGTTTGGGGTGGCGGTGGTCTGCCACAGCCGCGGCATTGAGGCGCCCCTGAACCTGTTTCAGACCCTCTGGGAGCCGCTCTTCACCCCAGCCATCGGACTGCTGATGGGAGCGGCGATCCTCAGCGGGATCCTGGGCTGGGCGCTCAAGTGGTGGCGCGCTCGAGAGCAGCGCTGAGCTCCCCGTCTTCAAAGACAAAACCCTGCTGCTGCAGGCGCTCCGGCAGGACCTGCTGACCCTCGAGCACCACCTTGGCGCCATCGCCGAGCAGCAGCTGCAGGATCGGCGCTGGCACCGGCAGCAGGCTGGGGCGCCCGAGGGCCTGACCGAGGGCCGCCGCGAAGCGGGCCATGCTGCAGGGGGCTGGGGCCACGGCGTTGTAGGCACCCTGATAGGCGGGATTGGCCAGGGCCTCGGCGATCAGGCGGCAGAGGTCCTGGCGGGTGATCCAGCTCATCCACTGCTGGCCGTTGCCAATCGGTCCGCCAAAGCCCATCCGGAAGACCGGCAGCATCTTGCCCAGGGCACCGCCGTCGGCGCCCAGAACGATCCCGATCCGCAGAACCACGACGCGAGCAAAGCTTGAGGCCGCCTCGGCTTCCTGCTCCCAGGCCTGGCAGAGCCCGGCCAGGAAGTCACTGCCCGCGGGGCTGGTTTCGCTGAAGCGCCCGGTCTCGCTGGTGCCGTAGTAGCCGATGGCCGAGCCACTGATCAGGGTCTGGGGGCGCTGGCCTTCGGGGAGCGCCTGCATGGCAGCCACCAGGGCACGGGTGGTGTGGATGCGGCTGCTGCTGAGCAGGGCCCGGTGGGCGTCGCTCCAACGCTTCTCGGCGATGGGCTCACCCGCCAGGTTGATCACCGCCTCACTGGAGGCCAGGGCCTCTTGCACCGCGGGCAACTGCCAGGTGGCCGCCTGAGCGGGGTCCGCCTGAAGACGCTGCAGTTGGGGGGACTGCACGGCCGCCAGAGGTGCACTGGAGCGGCTGAGCAGCACCAATTGATGGCCCGCCGCGAGCAGCTGCGGCACCAGGGCCCGGCCGACAAAACCACTGCACCCCACCAGCAGAATCCGCACGCGCCCAGAGCCCTTGAACTGGGGCCAAGGCTAGGGACCCTCTGGAACTCCGAGCGGGAACTAGCCTGGCGGCTACCCGACCTCATTGCCATGGCCGAAGCGACCGCCATCAAGAAAGGGGCCCTGGTGAAGGTGAATCGCGCGGCCTACGGCGGCAGCCTGGAGTCCAAGGCCAGCGACACCACCGCACCGGACTACCTCTTCGAGGGCCCGGCTGAGGTGCTGCTGGTGAAGGGGGACTACGCCCAACTGCGCTATCGCCGTCCGGTGCCCGATGTCTGGCTGCGGCTGGATCAGCTGGAAGCCTTCAACTAAAGGTCCAGTCGCCGGCGCTCCGCCTGCAGCCTGGTGCGCCGTTGCTTGGCTTCCCGCAACATCTCGCGGCCGTCGTGGAGGTAGTTGTCGACGTAGCCCATGGTGTAGCGCTCCAGTTCGACCACGGCGTCTTTGACCTGGGAGAGGCAGTGGTAGACGCTCAGGCTGAAGCCCTGGGCTGAGGCCGGTGCAGCCATGGAGCGATAGAGCGTCTCCACCTTCTCGAGCTTGGCCTGGCTCTGCTCGAGGTAGCTGCAGAAGGCCTCCATCAACTGGTCGTCGTAGGGGTCGGCCGAGAGCGCCTTGAATTCAGCAGGGAAGGGATTGATCACCTGACCCAGCAAGCGATCGATGGGTCCGTAGACCGTCTGCAGCCAGAGCAGCAGGGCCTCATCACCGCGAGCTGATTCCGCCGTGGCCTTGCGGGCCGCCCGGCCCGCCGCTGCGGAGCGCACCGTGGAGTGAGGGCTGCTGACGACGCGGTGGCGGTCGTGTTCAGCGCGGCGCTCGCGATCCCGCAGTACCTCCCAGGCCGCGTTGATCGCCAGGATCGCCTCTTCATCGCCCCCGGCGTCGGGGTGGTGCTGTTTGACCAAAGCCCGGTAGGCCGCCTTGATCTCCGCGCCACTGGCTGAAGCCGCCACACCGAGCACCGCATAGGGATCGCGGGCGGACTGGGGCATGCATCTCAGGCCAGAGCTGCACCCATCCTTAAACAGCAAAAAGCCCCCCGCCAAAGGCGGAGGGCCAGGGGTGCCCTGAGGACAATCAGAAGCGGAAGGTAGTCATCACCAGGCCGCCAAAGACGTTGTCCTTGGCGTTGTACGCACCGCTGCTGGTGTTGTACTTGCCGTACTGACCGTCGAGGTTGTTGATGTAGTAGATCGCCGGCTTGACCGAGATGTTGTCGGAGACCTGGTACTCGTACCACCACTCCCACATGGTGTTGGAGTCCATCGGGGTGCTGGCGCCAGCGACGGTGCCGATGGAGCCGCCGCCGTTGTCGCTCACGTAGGGGGCCTGACCGACGGCCATGCCGGCCTTGTTGCCCTTGCGCAGCGCATCGTTCCACTGCAGACCGACCATCCAGGACTGGGTCTTGGCCCAGTTGTCGGTGCGGTAGGGGATACCGCGGAAGGTGGCGTTCTCCGAGTTGGTGGAACCCCAGCCGAGGCTCACGGTCGGGATCCAACCGGTGTTCTCGGGGATCCAGTAACCGCTGACGCCATAGCTGTTGTTGGCGCCGGTGCGGCCGACATCGAAGCCGTAGGGGGTGGCGCGGTGCAGCTTGGAGTTTTGGGCATAGGTGTAGGCAGCAGCAATGCCGTAGTTGCCACCGATCAGCGGGGTGTTCTGACCCAGGTAGCCCAACTGCGTCACCGAGACGCTGTTGGAGCCATTGGTCATGATGCCGCCGGTGCTGGGGTTGCCGTCGGACCCATCAGCGGAGACGTAGTTGCTGCTGATGGCGAGGCCCTTGATGCCAAGCAGCTTTTTGTAGGTGCCACCGAAGCCGGCGCCGAAACCGCTCTTGTTGTAGACACCCGGTGAGCCCGCGCGGGTGAAGAAGTCCAGCAGACCCGGCTTGTAGACCGAAGGAACGCCGATGGCGAGCATGCCGGGGTCGTCAATCCGCACCCGAGCGCCGACGTTGAACTTGAGCTTCTCGCCCACAGGGAAGGCGTAGAAGAGACGGTTCACGCCAACAACGTTCGCACCAGCAGGTTCCTGGAAGGCAGGATCAAGCTTAAGCAGTCCGTAGTTGTAGGCGCTTTCTTGGAAATTACCGGTACGCAAGAGGG
>NZ_JAFMNJ010000018.1:0-31450 GCF_017859255.1 Vulcanococcus sp. DEBay_Sum29NL08_54 | reverse complement strand
CCAGGGCCGCCCCCGCTGAAGCCCGCAGGACCTTCGGCTGACAGGGGTCAGCGCCGCCCCCCAGCCAGAGATCGGTCACCCCTGCCGCCAGGGCCGTGCGCATCAAGGTGCCGAGGTTGCCAGGATCCTGCAGCTGATCCAAAGCCAGCACAAAGGATCCAATTCCGTGCGCCTTCGGCAAGGCGTCCCGCTTGAAGGTCGCCACCACCCCGTCGGGGGTTTCAGTCGTGGCAACAGCGGCCAGAACGGTTTCCCCGACGGGCTGGAGACGCTCGTTCAGGTCCCCCAAAAGGGACCCATGGCGCTCCAGCCAGGCCGGGGTCGCCAGGAGCTGCTCGGGCGAGAGCCCCAACCGCAGCAGCTCCTGGAGCTGGTGGGTGCCCTCAAGCAGGAGCAGGCCCTGTTCGCGGCGTCCCTTGGACTGGTGCAGAGCACGCAACCGGCCAACCAGGGGATTGCGGCGGCTGGTGATCAGCTCCATCAGAAGGTTTCGTGGCGCCTCACGTGCAGGCCATCGCCCACAACGAGGCTTTTGTCGTCGAGGTCCAGGCCCCGCACCGCTGCCACCTCGCCCTTGAGACCCTCCGCCTGCAGATTTTTGATCAGCTCCTTGATCAGCACGTCTTCAATCGTCTTCTGGTCGAAGGCATCGGGCGTGAGGGCCTCAAGGAAGCGCCCCATCTTCGAGGCCATCACTTCCGGGGCATTGGAGATCTTCAGGACGAGCATCGACTCAAAAACAGAAGGAAGCGCTGAGTGGGCACCGACCCAAAGCTGGCAACAGCCGCCTGGATCAGCAATAAAAAAGCTCCTCCCCGAGGGGAGGAGCCTTCAGTGCGGATGGGGAGACTTGAACTCCCACGACATTGCTGCCACTAGTACCTGAAACTAGCGCGTCTACCAATTCCGCCACATCCGCAGGGTGTGGGGCGTCGCTTAGCGCGACCAGCGAAATGTACCCCATCAAGGGACCCAGCCTGGGGAGGGGCAGGATCGGCCACAAACCAGGCCAGCAATGGCTTCGAGCCAGTTCGAATGCCGGCCGTCTTGCCGGTCTCATTCGTTGTTGTCAGGATAGGGCCCCTCAGGCGGGACGCCTTTAGCCATGACCGCGACTCTCGTCCCGTCTCAACAGATTCTCACCCCGCAACTGGAAATTGCCGGTGGTCGCCGACTTGCAGGCGAGCTCCGTGTCAGTGGCGCCAAGAATTCGGCCCTGGTCTTGATGGCCGCCAGCCTGCTCACCACAGAGCAGCTGCGCCTGCGCAACGTGCCTCCCCTCACCGACATCGGTGGGATGGCCGAGATCTTGGTCTCCCTGGGTGTCGCCACCTCTCACCACGGCGACACCCTTGAAATGGATGGGTCTGGACTGAACCAGTCCGCTCCGCCCTACGAGCTGGTCAACAGCCTGCGGGCCAGCTTCTTCTGCATCGGTCCCCTGCTCGCCCGCACCGGCATCGCTCGGGTGCCCCTGCCCGGCGGCTGCCAGATCGGCACCCGCCCCGTGGTGGAGCACGTCAAAGGACTCAAAGCCCTCGGCGCCCAGGTCACGATTGAGCACGGCGTGGTCTCCGCCGTCGTCCCGGGCCGCAGCCACCGCCTCACCGGCGGACGGATTCACCTGGACTGCCCAAGCGTTGGTGCCACCGAGACCTTGATGATGGCCGCAGCCCTGGCCGAGGGCGAGACCGTCATTGAAAACGCCGCCCTCGAACCCGAGGTGGTGGACCTCGCGGGACTCCTCCTGGCCATGGGCGCCAAGGTGCGCGGCGCCGGCACCCCCACGATCACCATCGTTGGCGTCGAGCGTCTGCACGGCGCGGACTACGCCGTGATCCCGGATCGCATCGAAGCCGGAACCTTCCTGCTGGCCGCCGCCATCACCCGCTCCTGCCTCACCGTGGCACCGGTGGTCACCGATCACCTGGGCGCCGTGCTGACCAAGCTCGAAGAGGTGGGCTGCAAATTGGAGATTGATGGCACCAACGTGACCATCAGTGCTGACGCCATTCAGGGGGTGGACCTGCGCACCCAGCCCTTCCCGGGTTTCCCCACGGACCTGCAGGCACCGTTCATGAGCCTCTTGGCCACCGCCAACGGCAACAGCGTCGTCACGGAAAACATCTTCGAGAACCGGCTGCAGCACGTCGCCGAGCTCCAGCGCATGGGAGCCGCGATTCGCACCCAAGGCAACACCGCTTTCATCGAAGGGGTCCCTCGGCTCAGCGGAGCACCGGTGCAGGGCTCCGACCTGCGCGCTTCCGCCGCGATGGTCCTCGCCGGCCTGGCCGCTGAGGGCATCACCTCCGTCCAGGGCCTGGAGTACCTCGACCGCGGCTATGCCGATTTCGAGGGCAAGCTGAACGCGGTTGGCGCCTCGATCCGCCGACTCGGCTGACCCCTAAAGTCACCAACGCGGGAGCGTGCCGGAATTGGTAGACGGACTCGACTCAAAATCGAGCGCCTTCGGGCATGTGGGTTCAAGTCCCACCGCTCCTATTTCTCCCCCACCGACCACATCGCCGTCTGAGACGGCGGTGATGAACACCTACGGCCGTTTCCCCCTGGAGCTCGTCCGGGGACGCGGTGTGTGGGTCTGGGACAAGCAGGGCCGCCGCTACCTCGATGCGGTCGCCGGCATCGCCGTCTGCACCCTCGGTCACAGCAGCCGCGTGATGCGCAAGGCCCTGGAGCGCCAGCTGCGCAAACTGCAGCACGTCTCCAACCTGTATCGGATCCCCGAGCAGGAGCAACTGGCGGGCTGGATTCGAGACAACAGCTGCGCAGAGAGCGTCTTTTTCTGCAATTCCGGCGCCGAAGCCAACGAAGCGGCCATCAAGCTCGCCCGTAAGCACGGCCATCAGGTGCGGGGCATCGACACCAGCCACGAGCGGGGCCCGCTGATCCTCACGGCCCACGCCAGCTTCCACGGCCGCACCCTGGCGGCGGTCACCGCGACCGGTCAACCGAAGTACCACCAGGGCTTCGAGCCCATGGTCCAGGGCTTCCGCTACTTCCCCTACAACGACATCTCCGCCTTTGAGGCGCTGCTGCATCGCTGCGAAGCCGCAGGCCCCCGCGTCGCTGCGGTCCTGCTGGAGCCCCTTCAGGGTGAAGGGGGCGTGAACCCCGGAGATGTGGCCTTCTTCCAGCGGGTTCGTGATCTCTGCGATCAGTACAAAATCCTGCTGATCTTTGACGAGGTCCAGGTGGGTGTGGGGCGCACGGGCCGCCTCTGGGGCTACCAAAAACTGGGGGTTGAACCGGATGCCTTCACCCTGGCCAAGGGCCTCGGTGGTGGCTTCCCCATCGGCGCCCTCTGCGTCAAAGCCTCAGCAGATCAGCTCAAACCGGGCGAGCACGCCAGCACCTTCGGCGGCAACCCCATGGCCTGCCGCGCCGGCCTGACGGTGGCCTCCGAACTGCAGCGCCGAAACCTGCCGGCCCATGCCGAGCAGATGGGTGCGTTGCTGCAGAACCTCCTGTTGGAGCTGGTCCAACGCCATCCCCAACTGGTCAAGGGCGTGCGCGGCTGGGGACTGCTG
Source organism: Vulcanococcus sp. DEBay_Sum29NL08_54 (assembly GCF_017859255.1). Taxonomy (NCBI): domain Bacteria; kingdom Bacillati; phylum Cyanobacteriota; class Cyanophyceae; order Synechococcales; family Synechococcaceae; genus Vulcanococcus; species Vulcanococcus sp. DEBay_Sum29NL08_54. The sequence continues at coordinate 27,902 of NZ_JAFMNJ010000018.1, read as the reverse complement.
CAGGGCCTGGTCCTGCAGGCAGGCGGTCCCAAGGCGATTGACGTCGTCAAGGCCGCGATGGACCAGGGTCTGCTGCTGGTTCCAGCCGGCACCGATGTGGTGCGTTTTGTTCCCCCCCTGACGATCCAACCGCGGCACCTGCGTTTGGCGGTCAAGCGACTCGAGAAAGCCCTGCTGGCGTGTCCCTCCCCGACCCCTTCAGCGAGCTGATTGCTCCCTTCAGCCGCCGGGGTGTGGACCTCGGGCTGAACCGCATTCAGGCGGCTCTCGCTGAACTCGGCCATCCCGAAGGGCGCTTCAAAGCCGTTCAGGTGGCCGGGACCAATGGCAAGGGGTCCATCGCCACGATGATCGAGCGGATCGTCAGCGCCGCTGGGGTGCGCTGCGGGCTCTACACCTCCCCCCACCTGCTGAGTTGGTGTGAGCGCATCCGCCTGCCCGAGGGCCCCATCGGCGAAGAGGCTCTCAAAACGCTGCTGCAACGGCTGCAACCCCTGGCCCTGCGCCATGACCTCACCCCCTTTGAACTGATCACCGTGGCGGCCTTTGTCGCCTTTGCTGAAGCGGAGGTGGAGCTGGCCGTCCTCGAGGTGGGGCTCGGGGGGCGACTCGATGCGACCACAGTCCACCCCCAGCGGGACGTTCTGGCCTTCGCATCCATCGGACTGGATCACGTCGAACACCTCGGCCCCACCCTCGAGGCGATCGCCCAGGAGAAGGCGGCGGTCATGGCGCCTTCGGCCATCGCCGTCAGCGGTCCCCAGGCCCCAGAGGTCCAGGCCGTGCTGCAGGCGCAGGCCGAGGCACGCGCCTGCGAACTGCGCTGGAGAGAACCTGTCGCCAGCGCAGCCAATGGGGGACCGCGCTTGGGGCTCAGCGGCGCGCTGCAACGCAGCAATGCCGCCGTGGCGATCGCCGCCGCGGAGGCCCTCAGGGAGAAGGGGTTCGAGGTCACAGATGAGGCCATCCGCCGCGGCCTGCTGCAGGCCCGCTGGCCCGGCCGGCTTGAGCAGCGCCAGTTCCACGGCCAGCCACTGCTGATCGATGGCGCCCACAACCCGCCTGCCGCGGCCGCCCTACGCCGGGAACTCCAGCCCGGTCAGCGGCGCTGGTTGATCGGGATGCAACGGCACAAGGACGCACCCGATCTGCTGCGCCATTTGCTGGAGCCCGGTGATCTGGTCCGGGTCGTGACCCTGCCGGAGCACAGCAGCTGGAGTGCCGCTGAACTGCGTCAGGACGTCCCTGGCATCGAAGACGGGCCCAGCGACCTGAGCGAGAACCTGGAGTGGCTGGTGCAATCAGAGCGCCTGCCGGTCGCCTGCGGCTCCCTGTATTTGGTGGCGGCCCTCCTGCCGCTGCTTGACCCGACAGACTGAAGTCCCGGCCCCACCACCGCCATGACCTTCACCCGTCTCTTCAGCTGGCTGTGGGCCGCGGTGATCCTGCTGGGAGCCCCAGGCCTGACCCTGGCCCTCGACACCTCAGCCGGAGTGGGCCTCCAGGATCGAGCCCTGTTCCAGGACACCGTCGACTACACCCTCACCAACCAGAGCGGCAAGGACTTCTCCGGCCAGCAACTGGCCAACACCTCCTTCGCCGGCGCCGTGGGTAAAGCCGCCAACTTCAGCGGCGCCGATCTCCATGGCGCGATCTTGACCCAAGGGGCCTTCCCCGACGCCAACTTCAACGGCGCCGACCTCTCGGATGTGCTGCTGGATCGCACCGACATGAGCGGCACGGACCTGCGCAATGCCGTCCTGGTTGGGGTCATCGCCTCCGGCAGCACCTTCACCGGTGCCCAGGTGGAGAACGCCGACTTCACCGACGCCCTGCTCGATCGCGCCGATCAGCGCAACTTCTGCATCAGCGCCTCGGGCACCAACCCGACGACGGGCGCCAACACCCGCGCCAGCCTGGGCTGCTAGGTCCAGCCGCGCAACTTGCCCGGGTTCATCAACCCAGCCGGGTCATAGGCCCGCTTGGCATCCACCTGATCCGCATCCACCACCCCGAGGCCTCCGTCCTCCACGCTGATGACGTGGGGGTTGAACAGCAGGCAGCCCAGATCACGGGCCTGGTCGATCAGCTCCTGCAGGGCTTGCGCTCCCCGCCAACGCACCAGGGGAAGACAGGCGAAACGCTGACGACCCTGGCTGCGAACCGCCTCCAGGTGCCAAAGCAGATCGTCGCCCCAGCGCTCCCGCAGGGCCTCCAGTGCGGGCGCCTCCGGCTGCGGCAAGAGCAACTGCAGATAGGTCCAACCTGAATCCTGACTGCGCACATGCAGGGTCGTGTGGTTCCAGGTGAGCTCCCGCAAGGGAACGCCGCGGCTCTGCCCTTGGGGAGCGCTCCAACTCAGCCGTCCCCCCAACTCCTTGATCCACGACTCCAGGACGGCCGTGGCATCCGGTGCCGCCAGGAGCAACAGGCGATGGGCGCCGCCACTGCCGTCCGGACAGCCCTGGGGCCAGGGCAAGCGTGCGGCCACGGCGGCCTCCAGCACACACAGCGCTTTGAGTTCCAAGGCCGAGCCAGAGAGCTGCTGGGCCGCCGCCAGGGCAGCAGACCAATCCTCAAAATCGAGCACCCACTGCCGCCAAGCCACCGCCGGCGCCGACGCCATGGTCAAGGCCGTGAAGATTCCATTGGTGCCATAGGCGTGGTTCAGGGGACGGGCGGCGCTCGCATCGAGCTGCAGCAGCCGCGGCTCCGCCTCAAGCGTCACCATCTCCACCCCAAGCAGGTGGCCGGGATCCCGCAAAAACCCCCAGCGCAGCGAACCAATCCCGCCGGATCCCCCCGCCACATAGCCGCCGAGACAGGCGGTGCGCACGGTGCTCGGCAGCAGCCGTTGCTCCCGCCCATGGGCGAGCAACTGGCGATCCAGCTCCGCCAGGACAATCCCGGGTTCCGCCGTAAACACCCCGGAACTGGCATCCACCTGCCGCAGGCGGTTCAGGCCGCTGGTCTCCAGCAGCAGGCCACCGGCCAAGGGAATGCACTGGCCATAGTTCCCCGTCGCCGCACCCCGCACCGTCAGGCTGACGCCGTGGCGGCTGCAGGCTGCGGCCACCTGGAGCACCTCCTCGGGGGCCTGCACCCGCACCCCGATCTGAGCGCGCAGACCACAGAGCAGCGGTTGCAGCACTGGGGAATAGACGAACCCATCGGCCGCCAGGCTCTCCAGCTCGCCGGCACTGCGCAGCAGCGGCAATCCAGCCGCCCGCAGATCCGCCGCCAAGGCCTCCAGCTGAGCGGCGCTGGCGGGATCGGGGAGCCCCTGGGGCAGGGAGCCTGGGAGATCGGGGGTGCTCTGCATCAGCCCAAATTGGCAAGCCGGGGATCGGGATGGGCCTGATCCGGCGGCGGCAGCCAACGGCCCTGCCGCAGGACCCGGCGCTGGGGGGAATGGGCCAGCAGTTCCGACCAACTCCCGGCACTGGTCAACAGCAGATCCGCGGGTCCGCCCACCCGCAGCACCCCGTCCCAATCCAGGCCGAGCAGGCGGGCGGGGGTCGTCGTGAACGGCATCAGTCCCTGACGTTCCCAAGGGGGGGTGTGGGTGGCGCGGAAGCTCAGCCGCAGCAAATCCAACGGATCAAAGTCCCCACCGGGGTACCAGGGGTCCTGGACGTTGTCGGCCCCCAGGGCCACCGCGACCCCCTCCTGCTGCAACAGCCGCAGGGGGGCCAGGGGACGGAAGCCGGAGCTCACGCTCTGCTCGCGCCCCAACAACCAGAAATTGGTGGTGGGCAAGGCCACAACCGCCACTCCCAAGCGCTGCAACCGCCGGGCCAAGGGCCTGGCCTGGGCTGCACTCAAGAGCCCCATGCTGCTGGCATGACTGCAGGTGATCGGCACCCCAGGGTGGAAGCGCTCGAGCCTCTGCACCAGCAGTTGCACTCCGGCGGCGGGGGCCTCGGAGGACTCATCGATGTGCAGATCAATGCCACACCCCAAGGTGCCGGCCAAGCGCAGCAGCTGATCCAGTTCCGCCCCATCGCGGCCACTGCTGGGGAAGGGAGGTCCCAAGACCCCACCCAGGAGACCGCCCGCAGCCGCCACCCGCTTGGCTAACGCCAAGCCCTCACTCGAGCCCCAGTGGGCCAGGGGAGCCAAGGCCACCAGCTGCAACTGGACCCGCTCCTGCCAGCGCTGCTGCAACTGCAGCAGCGCATCCCAGCTGGGGCGCGAACAGGGGCCACCGCTGTCGATATGGCTGCGCAGGCCCCGCAGGCCATAGCGCCAGGCTTGATCGAGGGCCCGCTCACCCCGCTCCAGCACCTGCTGGGCACTGCGCTCTTGTCCCTCTACAAGGTTCAGCTCCAGGGCCGCCTGCATCCGCCCGCTGTAGTTGGGAAAGCCTGGCCAGCTGAAGGCCTTATCGAGATGGACATGGGGGTCCACCAAGGGGGTCAGCGCCAACGGCAACCCGCTCTGCCGGCAGGGTTCGATCGAGCGGAGCTGAGTGCCCTGCCACGCCAACTCGACCGGGAGCAATCCCTGGGCATCGCCGCAGGGCAAGTCCCTGCGCTCGGGATCAAGCAGGGCCCGCGGCACCAAACACTGCAGCCGCTGCTCGATGCCTGACTCCATCTCCAAGGCGATCAACGCTGCGCCAAACCCTGCGCCGCTTGTTCTGAACTCTGAATCACCAGCAGCTGACCCGCGCCAGCCAGGGTCACGGCCCGGTAGCGGGGGATCGTGAGGCCGGGCAACAGGGTCTGACCGCCCAGTTCAGTGGTGTAGACGCTGAACAGACCGGCGTTGTAGCGGCGGCTGGAGGCGGCCGCCAACTGACCCAGCACCTTGCGCTGACTGGCCACCAGCTGGGGGCAGTCCTGAATCACCAAGCGTGCCAGGAGCGGTAGGGATCCAGGGGCGCAGAGCTCCCTGGAGGCGGCCCGCACCAACTGATCGCCGGCAAAGGCCTCGAAGTCCTCTGTCCCGGGGTTGGTCACGGCCAACGCCAGGAGGCCGACACCGGCTGCCGCCACCCAAGTCCAGCGACCATCACCCGTGGAGGCAGTCATCGATCGAGAGCCGTTGCATTGGTAGGATCGGCGCGCCCTGGCGGGCGTAGCCAAGTGGTTAAGGCACCGGGTTGTGGTCCCGGCATTCGGGGGTTCAAGTCCCCTCGCTCGCCCCTTCCAGAATCCCCTGATTCTCTCTGAGGATCAGGGGATTCGCCCTATTTGGAGCAAATCGCAGCCTCCAGCAAGGCTGCCAACAAAGAGGAGGCTCCATGGCGAACGGGATCCCAGACGGGAAGACCCGTCTGCGCCTGCAAAGCCGAGCGTTCCTGCTCGGCCTGCTCCTCCGTCAGCAGGGCGGTGTTGAGGCAGATCGCCCGCACCTTGGGACGCGCGCCATCGGGGCGCGCCAGGGCGGCCAGCGCCTCGTTGGCCGCAATCACCTCAGGCAGTGGCGGAATCGCCACCAAAGCCGCCCCCGGCCGCGTGCGCACATGGGTCTGCCCCGCCCGGTGCACCAGCAACAGGGCCGTCGGCTGACTGCCCCGCAGCAAGGGCAAAGTGGCCGTCGAGCCGGGATGACAGAGGGAGCCCTGCCCCTCCACCAGCACCACGGTCTCGGCCGTGGCTCCCTCGGCCGCCTTCAGCACCGCCGCTTCCACCGCGCCGGCGGCGTAGTCGACGCGCACCGCATCCAAGGCCACGCCCTGGCCACTGATCAAAATCCCCGCCTGACCGGTGCCGACAAAGCGCACGTCATGGCCCTGCTGCTGGCCGCAGCGCTGCAACTCCAAGCAGGCGCTCATCTTGCCCACGGCCATGTCGGAGCCGACCGCCAGCACCCGCCGGCCCGGCAGGGCGGCGCACCGGGCGGTGGCCACCTCCAAATCCGCCGGCTCATGGCGTAGATCCCAGATCCACTGGCCTGCCGCCAAGGGAATCGCCGCGAACTCCGGGTCATCCGCCAGGCGGCTGTGCAAACCACTGGCGAGGCTCAATCCCGCCCGCAGGGCCTGCACCACATCAGCCCGCATCTCCATCGGTAGGCGGCCGCCGGAGGGCGCCAGGCCCACCACCGCCACCTCGGGTCCATAGGGCAGCGCCGCCTCCAGATTCGCCAGCACCGGGACGGGGCGCTGAATCCCGGTCACTGCTTCGAGGGACTCACCCGCGTGGGCCGGGTCCACCACTGCCACGATCGGGCCAGAGCGGTAGCGCAACATCGCCAGGCCGGTCTTGCCCGAGAGGTTGTCCAGCCCGCCGTGCTGCAGCAGCACCACCGGACGCTCAGCAGAAAGCATCAGCCCACCTCCTGGACACCCAGGCCGGGCCGGGCCGCCGGAAGCAGCCGGTCCCCGTGGCGCTCGGGCCCCGAGAAGGGGTCATCCACCAAGTTGAGGTGGCTATCGAGATCCGGCCAATGCACCAGGGGCAGCAGCTGGGCTGCACCGCTGTTGAGCAATCCGCCATCGGAGTAGCAACCGAGCATCACCTTCAACCCCAAGCGATGGGCCGTGCGGGCCATCAGCCATCCCTCGCTGAGGCCGCCGCACTTCACCAACTTGATATTGATGCCATCGACATGGGGGGCCAGACGCAGGAGATCACCCAGATCCCAACAGCTCTCGTCGGCCACCAGGGGAATGGGCGCCAGGCCATGCAGCGCGGCAAAACCCGCCCGGTCGGCTTCCAGATCGAGGAGAGGCGGCAAGGGTTGCTCCACCAGCACCACGCCTTGATCGGCCAACCAGGGAATCATCTGGCGAGCGCCATCCAGCGTCCAACCGCCATTGGCATCGATCTGCAGTTCATCGCCTGGGCGCAGGGCCGAGCGCACCCCCGCCACCAACTGACGGTCGTGGTCCAGGCCATCGGGGGATCCCAACTTCAACTTCACCCGCGTGGCGGGCAGCTGCTGCCGCCAACGCTCCAGCCGCGCCAACACTGACTCCAAAGCGCCCAATCCCAGGGTGACGCTGGTGGCGACGCAGGCCGCCGGATCCAGGCCCCAAAGCCGATGCAACGGTTGCCCCAGCCGCTGCCCCCACCAGTCGTGCAGGGCCAAATCCAAGCCGCAGCGGGCCGGGGGACTGAGGTCCTTGAAAAGGTGCTCCAGGGCCTGCAAGGGCTGGGGCTCCAGGGTTTCCAACTGGGGAGCCAGGGCCTCGAGTTCCGCGGCAACCGCGCCGGTCTCGTAGTGCCGGTGGCCCGTATCAAAGCCGCCGGTCTCGCCCCGGCCCGTGATGCCGCCATGCTCCAGTTCCAGCAGCAGGTGCTCGACAGCGGCGGTCGTGCCGCGGCTGATGGCCAAGGGCACCGCTTTGCTGAGGCGAAAACGGCTCAGACGGAGGCGCATCGAAGGACAGCTGCCCCTTCAAGCTGGCACGGATCGCACCCCCGCGCCGCCCATACCGGAAACTGGTGGCATGACGGCGACACAACTGAGCGCTCCCCAGTCCACGACGGGACGCGGCAGCTACTGGATCACCACCTTCGGCTGCCAAATGAACAAGGCGGATTCCGAGCGCATGGCCGGGATCCTCGAATCGATGGGCTACAGCGAAGCCACGGCTGAACTCGAGGCCGATCTGGTCCTCTACAACACCTGCACGATCCGCGATAACGCCGAGCAGAAGGTCTACAGCTATCTGGGCCGCCAGGCCCAGCGCAAACGCGTCAACCCCAACCTGACCCTGGTGGTGGCCGGCTGTGTTGCCCAACAGGAGGGGGAATCGCTGCTGCGCCGCGTGCCGGAACTGGACTTGGTGATGGGGCCGCAGCACGCCAATCGCCTCGATGTCCTGCTCAGCCAGGTGGAGCAGGGCCAACAGGTGGTGGCCACCGAGGAGCACCACATCCTTGAGGACATCACCACCGCCCGCCGCGACAGCAGCATCTGCGGCTGGGTGAATGTGATCTACGGCTGCAACGAGCGCTGCACCTACTGCGTCGTGCCCTCGGTGCGCGGCAAAGAGCAGTCGCGCCTGCCCGAGGCCATCAAGCTTGAGATGGAGGGTCTGGCCGCCCAGGGCTTTAAAGAGATCACCCTGCTTGGGCAAAACATCGATGCCTATGGCCGCGATCTGCCTGGGATCACGCCTGAGGGGCGCCGTCAGCACACCCTCACGGATCTGCTGCAGTTCGTCCACGACGTCGAGGGCATCGAGCGGATTCGCTTCGCCACCAGCCATCCCCGTTATTTCACCGAGCGCCTGATCGACGCCTGCGCAGATCTCCCCAAGGTCTGTGAGCACTTCCACGTCCCCTTCCAAAGCGGAGACGACGACGTGCTCAAGGCCATGGCCCGGGGCTACACGATTGATCGCTACCGCCGGATCATCGACCGCATCCGCGATCGCATGCCCGACGCCTCGATCAGCGCCGATGTGATCGTGGCCTTCCCCGGTGAGACCGATGCGCAGTACCGGCGCACCCTCGATCTGATCGACGAGATCGGCTTCGACCAGGTCAACACCGCCGCCTACTCCCCCCGCCCCAACACCCCGGCGGCCGACTGGCCCAACCAGTTGAGCGAAGAGGTGAAAGTGCAACGGCTCCAGGAGATCAACGCCCTGGTGGAGCGCAAGGCCAAGGAGCGCAGCGCGCGCTACGCCGGCCGCACCGAACAGGTCCTCGTTGAAGGGGTGAATCCCAAACAGGCGGACCAGGTGATGGGGCGAACCCGCACGAACCGCCTGACCTTCTTCCCCGCCGCCCGCGCCTCTGGAGGCCAGTGGCAAGCCGGCGATCTGGTGGAGGTTCGTATCGAGGAGGTCCGGGCGTTCTCCCTCAGCGGAATCGCCCTGTCCTGACGCTGGCTAAGGGCGGAATCACTGATACGTTTGGCCCCTGATCTGACGCCCCTATGAGCTCCGAAACCATCAATTTGGGTTTGGTGTTTGGGGGTGTCTCGGGCGAGCACGCCGTCTCGATTCGCTCGGCCAACACCGTCGCCGCTGCCCTGCGCTCCGGGGCCAACGCCCAGCGCTATCGGCTCGACTGTTTCTATATCGACCAATGGGGCCATTGGTGGCCGCCGGCGGTGGCCGATGCGGTGCTGGCCAAGGGCACACCAGCCGAACGCAGCGAACTGCCCGCCGCACCCCTGCGGCCTGGTTTTCAAGGCTTTCCAGAAGGGGCCCTGGACGTTGAACTCTGGGTCCCTGTGCTCCACGGGCCCAACGGAGAAGACGGGACGATCCAAGGGCTCTTCAGCCTGATGCAGGTGCCCTTTGTGGGCTCGGGGGTCCTGGGCTCGGCCGTCGGCATGGACAAACAGGCGATGAAGGCGGCCTTCGCTGCGGCGGGACTGCCCCAGGTGCCCTACGCCTGCGTCGATGCCCAGGAGCTCGAGCAGCAACCGGAGGCGCTGGTTCAGCAGCTGGAAGCACAGCTCGGTTATCCCTGCTTCATCAAGCCCGCCAACCTGGGCTCATCCGTTGGCATCAGCAAAGCGAGCAACCGCGCTGAGCTCATGCAAGGCCTTGCCCTGGCGGCCCAGCACGATCCCCGCATGGTGGTGGAGCAGGGCATCCAAGCCCGGGAACTGGAGTGCGCGGTCCTTGGGGGGCAGCAGATGCGCGCCTCCGTGCTCGGCGAGATCTGTTTTGACGCCGACTGGTACGACTACGACACCAAATACAGCGACGGCAAAAGCCACACGGTGATTCCTGCGGAGGTGCCCGAGGCCCTCAGCGAGCGGGCCCGAACGATGGCCATCGCCGCCTGCCGTGCGGTCGGCGCCTCCGGATTGGCCCGGGTGGACTTCTTCTATGAGCAGGCCAGTGGCGCCCTTTGGCTGAACGAAATCAACACCCTGCCGGGCTTCACCAGCCAGAGCATGTACCCGATGCTCTGGGCCAAAACAGGGTTACCGCTTGAGGAGTTGGTGCACGAATTGGTGCAACTGGCGCAAGAATCGGCGCAGCCCAGCCACTCCAGGAGGACCGAAGCGGCATGAGTCACGGTCTGATCTGGTTGCCTCTGTTGGTGATCTTTCCGTTGATCACCGCCCTCGGTTGGCTGGAGCGCCGCCGCCAAAATTTGTTTCGGGCCTGGGCTGAGGGTGCCGAGCTCTCCAAGCTGGACGACGGCGGCGGCGCCCGCTTGATTGACGGGACCATCGCCTGGTGCGTCTTCGAGTCGGGAAAGCTCAACGAGAAGGGCAGCTTTGAGGTCAAGGGACTCGATCAGGTCGACCTCTTGGCCTTGGGTTCCGGGGAAGCGCCCCTGACCGAGGAAGCGCAGGGTGCCTGCCGACTGCGGCTGATGGGCGGTGGCCAGCAAGCGGATGTGCCCTTTGCCGATGCTGAGCGCGCACGCCGCTGGCGGGATCAGCTGATGTCCCGCTCCCGCTGCGAGTTGTGAGCGCAGCCTCCTCGCGCTCGGGCCAAGCCCTCGAGCGCAGACGCCAGCTCCGGCAGGAACGGCGGCAAGAGCGTTTGAAGCAGATCTGGCGCGTGACCGTGCTAGCCGGCAGTGCCGGGGCCCTGGGCTGGGGCCTCTTGCAACAGGGCTGGGTGGTGCGTGATCCAGACCAAATCGAAGTCCTTGGCAGCCGGCAGGTCAGTCGAGCCCAGGTGATCCGTGAGGGGGACCTTCAACTCCCTTTGCAACTGCTGACCTTGCAGCCCAAGCGATTGGCCCAACGCCTCTCGGCGGGCCTGCCTGTCGAGCAGGTCCAGGTCAACCGCCTGATGCTCCCCCCTCGGCTCCAGATCTCTCTGGTGGATCGAGAGGCCGTTGCCCAGGCCCAACGCCGAACCCGCAAGGGCTTTGAGATGGGCTACGTCGATCGCCTGGGGAACTGGATGACCCGCCGTCAGCAATCCGCTGGCGCCCCGGCGGCCGCACCAACGGTGATGGTGCTGGGCTGGCAGGAGCGTCTCCGCCCTTCACTCTCGCGGGTCCTGGCGGAGCGGGATGCCCTGGGCAGTCCGCTGCTGCAGGTGCGCTTTGAACCCAATGGCAGCCTCTGGCTCCGCACCGCGGCCCTGGGGGACATTCACCTCGGACCCACCGATGACAAGTTGGCCAAGCGCCTGGATGTCCTGCGCCACCTCTCCTCAGAGCTCCCCGGTCAAATCAAAAATCTGAAGCTGAAGTCCATTGACCTCAGCGATCCGGATCAACCCGAACTGGGCCTACCGGCCAAACCGGTGCCGAAGGCGGCCAAAACACCCCCGCCCGCAGCGGACTGAAGCTCCGGGGCAAAAACCCGTAAACGGTGACAGGGCGTTGCGCTAAAGCCCTTTGCCGGCAAAGGTATGCCGATCTAGGCCTGTGATTGGCAGGAACAACGACATAATGCAGCGAAGCACCAACGGCACTGCACCGGCTATGGAGATCGCACCCGAGGGCCTCAGTGCCGTCACCAGCAATGGTTCTGCGGGGATCGTGCCTAGCCAGTCCGCTCGCATCGAGGTGATCGGCGTCGGCGGCGGCGGCAGCAATGCCGTTGGTCGCATGATCCTCTCGGATCTCGAGGGCGTTGGATACCGCGTACTCAATACAGATGCCCAGGCCCTGCTGCAGTCGGCAGCGAAACAGCGCGTTCAGCTCGGCCAAAAGCTGACCCGCGGCCTGGGGGCCGGCGGCAACCCGGCCATCGGCCAAAAAGCGGCTGAAGAATCCCGCACCGATCTGGCGCAGACCCTCCAGGGTGCAGACCTGGTCTTCATCGCCGCTGGCATGGGCGGTGGCACCGGCACCGGTGCCGCTCCGGTTGTGGCCGAAGTCGCCAAGGAATGCGGCGCCCTGACCGTGGGCATCGTCACCAAGCCCTTCGGCTTTGAAGGGCGCCGCCGCATGCGTCAGGCCGAAGAGGGCATCGCCCGCCTGTCCGAGCATGTGGACACCCTGATCGTGATCCCCAACGACCGGCTGCGGGAAGCCATTGCTGGTGCACCCCTGCAGGATGCCTTCCGCGCCGCCGATGACGTCCTGCGGATGGGCGTGAAGGGCATCACCGACATCATCACCAAGCCCGGCCTGGTGAACGTTGACTTCGCCGATGTGCGCTCGGTCATGAACGACGCCGGCACCGCCCTGCTGGGTCTGGGCGTCGGCTCCGGCCGTTCCCGCGCCAGCGAAGCCGCCCAGGCCGCCATCAACAGCCCGCTGTTGGAGTCCGCACGGATCGACGGCGCCAAGGGCTGCGTCATCAACATCAGCGGTGGCAAGGACATGACCCTTGAGGACATGACCACCGCCTCTGAGGTGATCTACGACGTGGTCGACCCCGAGGCCAACATCATTGTTGGTGCCGTGGTGGACGAGAAGCTGGAAGGCGAGATCCACGTCACGGTGATCGCCACAGGCTTCGAAGGCGGCGGCGCCTATCGCCCCGAGCGGCCCTTGAACAGCTTTGTGGCCGGCGACAGCGGCGAAGGCGACCTGCCCGGTGCAGCCATCCCCTCCTTCCTGCTCAACCGCCAGAACAACAACTGAGTTCTGGACTGAGAACCAGCAAAAAGGGGCCCCAGGGGCCCCTTTTTTATTGCCGTTGAAATGGGGTGACCCGGAGTCCACGCCTGCCAAGAGCATCCCGTGTGGCTGCTCCCTTCCGGTCCTGACCAGATTTGGGCGTCCGGGCCGCATGGGTCCGAGTCGGTCGGATGCTAGCAATGAGCCCCCGTCCATGAGGTGATCGCCGGGTGCGACCTGCTGATCTACTCACCTGCAAGCAGGAGGGCCGGCCCATCGCCGTGCTCACCGCCTGGGATGCCCTCTCAGCGGCCCTCGTGGAAGAGGCCGGGGCGGACGCCATCCTTGTGGGCGACTCCCTGGCGATGGTGGTCCTCGGCCATGCCACCACCCTCCCGGTGACCCTGGAGGAGATGGTGATGCACACCCGGGCCGTGGGCCGCGGGCTGCAGCGCCCCGCCAACCAGCAGCCGCTGATCATCACGGATCTGCCCTTCCTCAGTTACCAGTGCGGCGTCGATCAGGCCGTGGCCGCAGCGGGACAGGTGCTGAAGAACAGCCCCGCTGCCGCCGTCAAACTCGAGGGCGGGGAACCGGAAACCCTGGCCGTTGTCGATCGGCTCGTGCGCTCCGGCATCCCCGTGATGGGACACCTGGGCCTCACCCCCCAGTCGGTCCATCGCCTGGGCTACCGGCGCCAGGCCCAGGACCCCATTAGCCAAGAGCGCCTCAAGCGCTCAGCCCGCGATCTGCAGGCCGCCGGCTGCTTCGCGCTGGTGCTCGAACATGTGCCCGCCGAGTTAGCCGGCGCCCTCAGCCAAGAGCTCCAGGTCCCCGTCATTGGCATTGGCGCCGGTGAACAGTGCGACGGGCAGGTGCGGGTGACCGCCGACCTCCTGGGTCTCACCGCCAAACAACCACCGTTCTGCCCGCCCCTGCTGCAGGGCCGCGAGCTCTGTGTGGACGCCCTCAGGGGCTGGGTGGGAGGCCTTCAGCCTGCTCCTCCCACCACTCCAACCACTCCCGCAGCACCGCATTACTCAGAGCCAAGCCCTCTGGATCACTGAGCCGCCAGCGCTGGCCTTCCCGGCGGAGCAGACCACGCTCCAGATAGGGCTGCCAGCGCTGCATCAGTCCCGCCGGATCGAGCCCTGCCAGAAGCGGCGTGAGCAGGACACCCTCACGCCGGCGCAAACCGACCATCACCCGCTCATCGTTGGGCATGGGCTGGGGAGGCCCAAGCTCGCCAGGGTCCTGTTGCAGCCAGGCGGCGTAGCCCTCACGGGTGCGGGGGCGCGGCTGCCGCACCCCCCAGGGGGCAGCCGTCGCCCCCATGCCGAAGCCCCACCAGCCCGCACCGCTCCAGTAGACGCGGTTGTGGCGCGAGGCATGGCCCGGCAGGGCGTAGTTCGAGATCTCGTAGTGGCCAAAGCCAGCCGCCGCCAAGGTGCCGGCGGTCAGCTCCATCAAATCGGCAGAGAGGTCCTCCTCAGGCAGCTGCAATTCACCGCTGGACTCCAGCCGCTCAAACACCGTGCCGGGCTCCACGATCAAGTCGTAGACCGAGAGGTGGGGGGGCTCCAGCGCGAGGGCCTGCTGCAGCTGCGCCCGCCAGTGCTCGGCCGTCGCCCCCGGCAGGCTCTGGATGAGATCCAGGCTCCAACTGCTCAGTTCCCCCTGGACGCGCGCCTGCTGCAGCCAGGCGGCTGCCTCGAGGAGGTCCCTGCGGCGATGCCTGCGCCCCAGACGCTCGAGAACGTCGTCATCAAAACTCTGACCGCCCAGGCTGACCCTGTTGACCCCTGCCTGGAGATAGCCCTGCAGGCGCGCCCGATCAAAGCTGGCTGGATCCAGCTCCAGGCTGATCTCCGCCCCCGGCGCGAAGCCATAACGCCTCTTCAAGCTGCGCAGCACAGCCCGCAGCTGCTCGGCCGTCAACATTGAGGGGGTGCCGCCCCCGACATAAATGGTGGACAGGGGCGGTCCAGCCGGCGAGGCCTCAATCTCCCCGCAGAGCAGCTCCAGATAGGCCTCGATCGAGCGACTGCCGGATTGCCCGGGGGCCCCACCGGCTCGATCCCCCAGGGGCACCACCGGGAAGTCGCAATAGAAGCAACGGCGATGGCAAAACGGTATGTGCAGGTAGGCGCTGCGCGGGAGAGGCCGGTTACCTCCCTGGGCCAAACCCGCCGCAATAGGGCATGCTGCTTCCGAGCGACTGGCAGCCACAGCACCCGCCATGGTGGACACCCTCATCCTGGTGCTGTTCGTGATCTCCGGAGCCGCCGCGGGCTGGCTCGGGGTGGATCTACTGCCGGAGCAACAGTTAATCCGCATCCAGAACCTGGAGCAGCTGAGCTGGATCCTGGGCGGTGGCGGCGCCTTAGCGGGCCTCTTGGCGGGCTTTGTCTTCCAGCGCCTACGGCGCCGGCTGATGGAGCAGGTGCGCACCATGCCCACCGATCTGCTGGTGAGCCGGGCCGTGGGCCTGATCCTGGGCCTGCTGGTGGCCAACCTGCTGATCTCCCCCATCCTGTTCCTCTCCCTGCCTTGGGAGCTGGTGCTGGTGAAGCCGCTGGCGGCCATTGCCGCCAACGTCTTCTTTGGCGTCTCGGGCTACAACCTCGCCGAGGTCCATGGCCGCACCCTGCTGCGCCTGTTCAACCCCAACAGCACCGAAGCCCTGCTGGTGGCCGATGGGGTGCTGATGCCCGCCAGCGCCAAGATCCTCGACACGAGCGTGATCATCGATGGCCGCATCCGCGGCCTGCTCGATTCGGGGCTTTTGGAAGGTCAGGTGATCGTGGCCCAGGCGGTGATTGATGAGCTGCAGGCCCTGGCCGACTCCTCCAACACCGAGAAACGGGGCAAGGGACGCCGCGGCCTCAAGCTGCTGAGCAACCTGAGAGAGCGTTACGGGCGTCGCCTGGTGGTCAACACCACCCGCTACGAGGGCAACGGTGTCGACGACAAGCTGCTGAAGCTGACCGCCGACACCGGCGGCACCCTGCTGACGGCCGACTACAACCTCGCCAAGGTCGGCGAGGTGCAGGAGCTGAAGGTGATGAACCTCAGCGAACTGGTCATCGCCCTGCGCCCTGAGGTGCAGCCGGGCGATGAACTCAGCATCAAGGTCGTCCGCGATGGCAAGGAATCCCACCAGGGGGTGGGCTACCTGGAGGACGGAACGATGGTGGTGGTCGATGGCGGCCACGGCCTCAGCGGCGAGCGCCTGCAGGTCACCGTCACCGGCGCGCTGCAGACCCCGACCGGCCGGATGGTCTTCGCCAAGCGCGATGGCTGGGAGGGAACCGAGAGCGCAGGCCCCACTCCTCCAAAGGGAAGCGGTAGCAATGCACGCAATCGCAGCAAGGCCAGCGGGAAACGCGGCGGCAAAGGCGATCAGGACCCCGCCAACCCCCGCTAGGCTCCGGCTTCATGCCAGCAGTGGATCCGCGGATGTCGGTGTCAGCCCCCTACTACGGCGATTCGGCCGTGATGCGCACCCCACCGCCTGACCTTCCCTCCCTCTTGCTGAAGGAGCGGATCGTCTATCTGGGTTTGCCCCTCTTCAGCGATGACGATGCCAAGCGTCAGATGGGCATCGACGTCACCGAGCTGATCATTGCCCAGCTCCTCTATCTGGAGTTCGACAACCCGGAGAAGCCGATCTTCTTCTACATCAACTCCACCGGCACCAGCTGGTACTCAGGCGATGCCATCGGCTTTGAGACCGAGGCCTTCGCCATCGCCGACACGATCCGCTACGTCAAGCCGCCGGTGCACACCATCTGCATCGGCCAGGCGATGGGCACCGCGGCGATGATCCTGAGCGCCGGCACCAAGGGCCACCGGGCTGCTCTGCCCCACGCTTCGATCGTGCTGCACCAGCCCCGCAGCGGCGCCCGCGGCCAGGCCAGCGACATCCAGATCCGGGCCAAGGAGGTGCTGCACAACAAGCGCACCATGCTCGAGATGCTCGCGGCCAACACCGGCAAGAGCACCGAAGAACTCTCCAAGGCCTCCGACCGGATGACCTACCTGACCGCCGAGCAGGCGGTGGAGTTCGGCCTGATCGATCGGGTCCTGACGAGCCAAAAAGACCTCCCCTCACCCGTGCCAGGCGGCATCGGCTGATTTCTCTTTCCCCGTTCTTCACTCACCCGACCAGCCATGCCCATCGGTACCCCGAGCGTTCCTTACCGCCTTCCCGGTAGCCAGTACGAGCGTTGGGTCGACATCTACACCCGCCTCGGTGTGGAGCGCATCCTCTTCCTCGGCTCTGAGGTCAACGACGCCATCGCCAACAGCCTGGTGGCGCAAATGCTGTACCTCGACTCCGATGACAACAGCAAGCCCATCTACCTGTACATCAACTCCCCGGGTGGCTCGGTGACCGCGGGCCTGGCGATCTACGACACGATCCAGTACGTCAAGAGTGACGTGGTGACCATCTGCGTGGGCCTGGCGGCCTCCATGGGTGCCTTCCTGCTCGGCGCCGGCACCAAGGGCAAGCGGCTCGCCCTGCCCCACAGCCGGATCATGATTCACCAGCCCCTGGGCGGCACCAGCCAGCGCCAGGCCAGTGACATCGAGATCGAGGCGCGGGAGATCCTGCGCATGAAGGACATGCTCAACAACAGCATGGCGGGCATGACCGGCCAACCGGTCGAGAAGATCGAGAAGGACACCGACCGGGACTACTTCATGAGTGCCGAGGAGGCCATGAACTACGGCCTGATCGACCGCGTGATCGCCCATCCCAACGAAGCCTGAGGGAGCCGGCCGGCGCTTTCGTAAGCTCGATCCTTGCTTAGCGCTGAACCGAAGCCCCTGATGGCCAAGCTGTACTACGACACCGACGCCGATCTCAGCCTGCTGAACGGCAAAACGGTGGCCATCATTGGCTACGGCTCCCAAGGCCACGCCCACGCCCTGAACCTCAAGGACAGCGGCGTGAACGTGGTGGTGGGCCTCTACGAAGGCAGCCGCTCCGCCGAGAAGGCCAAGGCCGACGGCCTGGAAGTGCTGAGCGTCAGCGACGCCTCGGCCAAGGCTGACTGGATCATGGTGCTGCTGCCCGATGAGACCCAGAAGGCCGTCTACGACGCAGAAATCGCCCCCCACCTCAGCGCCGGCAAGGTGCTGAGCTTCGCCCACGGCTTCAACGTCCGCTTCGAGCTGATCAAGCCCCCCGCCGACGTTGACGTCGTGATGATCGCCCCCAAGGGCCCCGGTCACACCGTCCGTTGGGAGTACCAGAACGGTCAGGGCGTCCCCGCTCTGTTCGCCATCCACCAGGACGCCACCGGCAATGCCCGCGGCCTGGCCATGGCCTACGCCAAGGGCGTCGGCGGCACCCGCGCCGGCATCCTGGAGACCAACTTCAAGGAAGAGACCGAGACCGACCTCTTCGGTGAGCAGGCCGTTCTCTGCGGTGGTCTCTCCGAGCTGGTCAAGGCCGGTTTCGAGACCCTCGTGGAAGCCGGTTACCAGCCCGAGCTGGCCTACTTCGAGTGCCTGCACGAGGTCAAGCTGATCGTTGACCTGATGGTCAAGGGCGGCCTGACCGCCATGCGCGACTCCATCTCCAACACCGCCGAGTACGGCGACTACGTCAGCGGCCCTCGCCTGATCACCGCCGAGACCAAGGCCGAGATGAAGCGCATCCTGGGCGACATCCAGGACGGCACCTTCGCCCGCAACTTCGTGGCCGAATGCGAAGCCGGTAAGCCTGAGATGCAGAAGATCCGCGACCGCGACAGCCAGCACCCGATCGAGAACGTGGGCAAAGGCCTGCGCTCGATGTTCTCCTGGCTGAAGTCCGCCTGATTCAGGCCGCTCTGCAGCCATGACGCTGCTCGCTTCAGGGGTGGATTCCTTCTCGGGGATCCACCCTTTTTTATTGGTCCTCGCCGCGGCCGGTCTCGACCGACTGGTGGGGGATCCGCGCTGGTGCCTGCACCCGGTTGTGGTGATGGGCTGGTGGATCAGCCGGCTGCGCCAGCTGGCGGAGAGCTGGGCCAAAGGATCCCCGAGGCGCCTGCGGTTGGCGGGCTGTGGCATCACCCTGCTGTTGGTGCTCGGCAGCGGCGGCGCCGGCTGGTGGCTCGAGGAGATCTGCCAGACGCGCCCCTGGACCTGGCCGCTGCTGCTGATCGCGCTGGCCAGCGCCCTGGCCGGCCGCAGCCTGGAGCAGGCGGTGCAGGCCGTCCTGGCGGCGCTCAAAACGTCCACGGAACTCGGGCCAGCGCGAACGGCCTTGGGTTGGATCGTTGGGCGAGACACAACGGAGTTAAGCCGCCAGGAGATCCTGCGGGCCGCCGCGGAGACCGCCAGCGAAAACGCCGTTGATGGGCTGTTCGCGCCGCTGTTCTGGATGGTGATCGGGGCCGCCCTTTGGCCGTACGGGGGGCCTGGCCCTTTGGCGTTGGCCTGGGGGTTCAAAGCCGCCAGCACCCTCGATTCGATGCTCGGCTACCGCCGCGGGAGCCTGCGCTGGCTGGGCACCGCCGGAGCCAAGCTCGATGACCTGCTGGTCTGGCTGCCCTGCCGGCTCGTGGCCCTGAGCTTGCCGCTGGTGCAGGGACGCACCGCCAGACGGACCCTGCCCCTCGCCCAGCTGGCGTTGCAGGAAGGTCAGCCCGATCCCTCCCCCAATGCCGGGGTCTCCCAGGCGATCTATGCCCACTGCCTGGACGTTCAACTGGGCGGGGTCAATCGCTACGGGGAGCGGGAGACCCAGAAACCGCTGCTGGCAGCGGGAGCTCCGGCCCCCGAGGCCAGTGATGTGGAGCGGCTCCTGGGCCTGAGCCGCCGGCTTGAGGTCCTGTGGTTAGCGGCAGCGCTGTTAGTAGGCGCCGCGGTCCATCGGTAGAAGCACCACCCCAATCGTGCGCAGCACGATGCCCAGGTCGAGCCAGAAATTGCGGTTGCGGGCGTAGAAGAGATCGAGCTTGACCCGGGTTTCGTAGGGCAGGTTGTTGCGGCCGGAGACCTGCCAGAGGCCGGTCAGGCCCGGGCGGACCGCCAGCACCTCATCCATCGTGCGGCCGTAGCGCTCCAGCTCATCCCAAACGATCGGTCTGGGGCCCACCACGCTCATCTCGCCCTTGAGCACATTGATGAACTGCGGCAGCTCATCGAGGCTGGAGCGACGCAGGAAACGACCGATGGGCGTGATCCGGGGATCGTTCTTGAGCTTGAAATCCCGCTCAAATTCAGCCCGCAGCACCGGATCGGAAGCCAGGACCGAGGCCAAGACGCGATCGGCGTCCTTGCGCATCGTGCGGAACTTCAGGCAGCCAAACCCCTTGTAGCCGCGGCCAATGCGGCGCTGGCAATAGAAGACCGATCCCTTGGAGCTGAGCTTGACCAGCAGGGCCAATAGCAACAGCAGCGGCGAACCCAGGATCAAGACCAACAGCGAAAAGCTGATGTCACCGACACGCTTGAGGATGCGTCCGCGCTTGGACTGAGCCCTCAGCCAAGAGCTGGCCGTGGATTCAGCGGGAATCGAGTCAACGGCGGACAAACGGCGCAGTGATTGAGCAGCTTCCAGCTGTCATTAAAGAAGTCGAGTGTTCGCAGCGACACCCCGCCGCGGTCACTCAAGCCATAGGCACAGGCAGGGCTCGGCTGCGTTCCTGCCGCGTCCGTTGATGGCGGTTCCAGCTCTGCTCAATCACCGCCTCCATCCGCGCGCGGAAACGCAGGGGGCTGAAGCCCTCCGCCCAGCGCCTGAGCCGTTCAGCGGGGAGTTGCTGCCAGAGCCGCCGCTGCTCAAAGGTCTCCAGGGCCGCCACGAGCGAGGCCACCTGCTGGTCCGGGAAGAGCAGGCCCGTGGGCTGGCTGTCCCCGCGTTGGATGCAGCGGACCGTATCCAATAGGCCGCCCTGCCCCAAGGCAATCACCGGCGCCCCAGCCGCCATCGCCTCCACCGGAGCGATGCCGAAGTCCTCGAGGCCGGCGTAGACGTAGGCGCGGCAACGGCTCAACCAAGCGTTGACGTCGTCCTGGGGAAGGCGACCCAGCAGCCGAACATTGGGGCCGGCCATGGCCTGCAGGCGAGCGCGCTCGGGCCCATCACCGATCACCACCAAGGGCAGCCCGGTGCGGTTGAAGGCCTCGACCACCAGATCCACACGCTTGTAGGGAACCAGCCGGCACAGGCAGAGGTAGACGTCATCGCGGGGTTGATCCCAACGGAAACGATCGACCTCCACCGGGGGGTGCACCACGGTGGACTCGCGGCCCCAGTAGCGGCGGATGCGCGAGGCCGTAAAGCGGGAGTTCGCCAGCAGCTGATCCGGGCGCTGGCCGCTCAGGACATCCCACTGACGCAGTTGATGCAGCTGCGCGCGAATCAAGGGCCCCAGACCACGCCGGGCCAGGGCGGACTGGCGCAGGTAGGCGTGCATCTGATCCCAGGCGTAGCGCACGGGGGTATGGACATAGCTCAGATGGCACTGATCCGGACCGGTCAGCACACCCTTGGCCACCAGATGGCTGCTGCTGAGCACCAGGGGGTAACCCGTCAGATCGAGCTGCTCAATCGCCATCGGCAGCAGCGGCAGGTACTGCTGAACGTGACTGACCCCAAAGGGCAGGCGCTGAACAAAGGAGCTGGTGATCGAGCGACCGGCGAGCCAACTGCCGCGGCGACGACTCTCCCCATCCACCAGGGCAAACAGTTGGGGCTGCTGCAGCAGGGCATCGAGCTCCTGCACCACCAGTTCAGAGCCGCCCACCGACCGGGGGGTGAACCACTCGTGCACCAGGGCGATCGGCCCAATTCCAGCAAGCATGGGCCGAAGCCTAGGGGCGTTCCCTTGAAGTTTGATTGCCCGTCAGGTCACGAAACCTCTCAGCTGATTGCCGGCGAACGGCGAACTCTGAATGCTGAGAGGACTGTTCCTGAGCCATGGCCATCCGCGAGCTGCTGGAAGACGAGCTGAAGGCTCCCTCCATTGGCAACACCGATTGCTTTAGCTGGCACGCCACCTCGGTGGGAATCGCCGCCCTCTGGACCGCCGGCCAGGCACCGACACCACCCCCCTATGACAACGCCCTCAAGGAGGGTCTCCAGGTCGGACTCGATCTGAGCCGCGAAGAACGGGAATTTCACCAGGTCAGCCAAGGGCTGGTCCTGGTCTTCCACAGCTGATCCATAACAACGGAGAGGGTGGGATTCGAACCCACGGAAGGTTGCCCTTCAAACGATTTCGAGTCGTTCGCTTTCGACCACTCAGCCACCTCTCCAGGCGACCCGGCCAGTGTACGGATCAAGCCGCCAGCTCAGCTCTGGTGCCATCCGCTGGTGGAACCGGCAGGGGGCCACCAGGCCGCAAGCCCCCGGCGGCTTTGGAGCTCCCTTCGCTCGCGCGCCGTTGGCACAAAGCCCAGCCAGAGCGAGCCGCCGCCGCGGCCCTGGCGACGCCAGCTCCACCAGGCCTGCCGATCGGGCAGCACCTGCCAGCGCTGCCGCCCAGCGCTCAGCAGAAGGCCCTGGCTATCGGCGCTGAGGCGGCTCACCTCCAAGCCCGGACTCCTGAGGCGCTGCTGCGGCAAGAGCCGATCGACCGTCGTCAGCGCCAGGCGCGACCAACAGCCCTTGGGCTCGGCCGGCAGCGGATCCAGCAGGAGCAGCCAATCGAAGCGGGCAATCCCCAGTCCCTGGGCCAGTTGCTCCGCGCGGCGGCAACTGCTGGGGTCGGCCTTCAGGCTCACCAGGCCAGCCCGGCCCTGGTGGCGCGCCACGATCCACTGACGCGGCGCCTGACGCACCAGCAGCAACTGGTCTCGGCTCTGCTGCCAGAGGCGCAGGCCGAGGGCCAGCGGCAGCAGCGGCAACAGCAAGAGGCGCCAGCGGCGTGCCGCCGGCAGCCACCACGGCAGCAGTCCCGCCAAAGTGAGCAACAGCAACAGCGGTCCCAGCCGGCCGATCGGCAACTGGGCCAGCGGCAAGCCCGCCATCAGCTGCACCAGGGCCAGCAACAGCTGGGCCAGCGGCACCAGCAGGAATGCCATGGCCGCGAGCAGCGGTGGCAGAAGCACCGCCGTCAGGGCCATCGCCATGGCCCCCAAGGTCAGGGGCGTCAGCAGCGGAGCGGCCAGGACATTGGCCAGGACGGCGTAACTGGGCACCACCCCGAAATGCAGCAGCTGCAGCGGCAGGGTCCAGAGCGAGGCGGCCAGGGGAATCGCCATTGCACCGGCGGCCCAGCTCGGGAGCCAAAGGCCTAGCCGCTCCTCCAACGGTCCGGCCGAGAGGATCAAACCTGCCGTGGCCGCCGCGCTCAGCTGAAAGCCCACGTCCAGCAGCCAGCTGGGGCGCCAAAGCAGCATCAACAGCAGACAGAGCAGCAACAAGGCCAAGGGCCGCGAACGCCGGCCGCTCTCCTTCAGGACAAACGCCATCGCCCCCATCAACAGGGCCCGGACCACCGAAGCCTGACCACCCGCCAGCAGGCCAAACAGCGCCATCGCCCCGAAGGCCGCCGGCCAGCGCACCAGGGCCGAAGCACGGCGCGTCAGCAGCAGCACCGCCCCAAGCAGGACGCTCAGGTGAAACCCACTGGCCGCCAGGGCATGGGAGAGCCCCGCCGCGCGGAAGGCCTCCTTCACGCTCAACGGCAAAGGGACCATCGCCTGCCCCAGGACCAACGCCGCCAGCAGCCCCCCCGGTTGCTCTCCGCCTACCCGCCGCAGTTCCGCCGCAATCCGTCGCCGCAGATCCGCCAGGGGCGTGGGCGGGCGGGCGATCAGGCTCCAGCGCTCGACCTGGAGTTCACTCCAGACCCCTTTGCCGGCCAAACGCTCCGCCGCCCCAGGCAGCAGGGGGTGCGGTCCCGAACGCAAGCGCTGCAGGCGTCCCTCAAGCTGCAGCCGCCAGCCCTGCTGGAGCTGCGGGCAAGGGCGAAAGCGCAAACGCAGCCGCCCCTGCGGCAGCTCCGCCAACACCGCACAGCCCTCGCCCATGGGACGCGTGTCCTGGAGCAGGCCGGCCTGGAGCTGGACCGGGACGGAACGCTGCGCCGCCGGGATCCAATGCACCGGGTCCGCCGCCAAGGGATGGGGACGGCCGATCCAGCCCCAGGTCCCCAGCAGCAGCAAGGCCAAGAGCAGGGCCAGTCGCCGGAACAAGGGCCAGCCCCGACGGCTGCAGCCATAGAGCTGGAGCAGCCCCAGCAGAACGGCCAGAGCGGTTCGAGCGGCGAGCGGAAGGGGCAGCACCCCAAGCGACAACGCCGCCAGGGCTCCGCTCAACAGCAACAGCGGCAAACCTCACCCCAGCCGGACTGGGGTGAGCGTTCCCGCAGTTAGGCCGCGACCGCCGCCTCTTGCTTGAGCAGCGGGAACCCCAACGCCTCGCGCTCCTCCAGCCAGGCCTCGGCGACTTGACGGGCCAGGTTGCGGATGCGGCCGATCGTGGCGGTGCGCTCCGTCACCGAGATCACGCCGCGGGCCTCCAGCAGGTTGAAGGTGTGGCTGCACTTCAGCACAAAGTCCAGGGCCGGAGCCGGCAGCTTCTTAGCCACCAGGTCCGCCGCCTCGGCCTCATAGATCGCGAACAGCTGCTTGAGGCGCTCTGGATTGGAGGCCTCGAAGTTGTAGGTGCACTGGCCCTTCTCAAACGGCAACCAGATGTCGCCATAGGAGCGGTTGCCATCCCAGGAGAGATCCCAGATGCTCTCGACGTCCTGGAGATACATGGCCAGACGCTCCAGGCCATAGGTGATCTCAATCGACACCGGCCGGCAGTCGATGCCACCGCACTGCTGGAAGTAGGTGAACTGGGTCACCTCCATGCCGTCGAGCCAGACCTCCCAGCCCACACCCCAGGCGCCCAGGGTGGGGGACTCCCAGTTGTCCTCCACAAAGCGGATGTCGTGCTCCTTGGCGCGGATCCCCAGGGCCTCCAGCGAGGCCAGGTAGGTCTCCTGGATCGCATCCGGGCTGGGCTTGATCAGCACCTGGTACTGGAAGTAGTGCTGCGCTCGGTTGGGGTTATCGCCATAGCGGCCATCGGTGGGCCGGCGGCAGGGCTCGGGATAGGCCACCGCCCAGGGCTCAGGACCAATGGCCCGCAGCACCGTGTGGGGGCTCATCGTTCCCGCACCCTTCTCCGTGTCGTAGGGCTGAAGGATCAGACAACCCCGCTCGGCCCAGAAACGGTTCAGGGTCTGGATGATGTCCTGGAAGTGCACGGATGCTGTGGCGACTGGGTGGGCAGGGCTGCCTTGGGGGATTGTCGCTAACCGCCCGCCAGCCCGACCGCCTGCAGCCCGCGCTGGGCAGTCACCTGCAGCACCACATCGGGTGAGCGGCCGGCCACCAGTGCCGCTTCCGGCATGCAGACCTGAAGACTGCGCGTCATCGCCTCGAGCTCTGGATCACTCAGGCCAGCACCCGTCTGTTGCTGCTGGGTCTGGTTCTGCTGGCGCTTCCAGGCCATCACATGGGAGAGGGCTGTGGGCCTGAGCTGCCAGAAACAATCGAGCTCGCGCCAGAGCGCTTGGTAGGGGGCGAGGTTCCGCTGAATCACTGGCCGGTAGGCCGATTCTCCGGGAGCCAGGGACATCAGATCAGGCTCGCTCGCCGGCCAGGGACCCGCCCCGACAAACCAGCCCTCCAGGATCAGCAGATCGGCCTTCAGCGCTCTCCAGCCGGCGCGATCCCCACGGCCCTGCCGCAGGGCCTTGTCAAAGACGGGGGACTCAAACGCACCGTCGCTGCGCCACTGGCGCAGGCAGTGCTGCAGGAGCTCCACGTCATGGCTACCGGGTATGCCCCTGGGCGCCCGCCAAGGGTTGCCCCGCATCGCCGCGTCCAGCGCCTGGCCCTCGAAATAGAAGTCATCGAGGGACACCACCTCAACGGCCAGGCCCTGGGAGGCCGCTGCCCGCTTGAGCCAGGCACAGAGGGTGGTTTTGCCGCAACCCGGCATCGCCGCCAGGCCCAGCAGGGAACGCTCTGCGCCGCGATCCAGCCGCTGGAGCTGATCCAACAGCGGCAAACCCACCGCAGCGATCCAGGCCGGATCAACGCCGGGGGGCCAGAGCTCCTGGGCAATCCTCAGGCCACCTCTGGCGCTCCAACTGGCGATCCACTGCTCCAGCGAGCTGTAGCCCAAGGCGATGACCAGGGCCTCAAACCCAGCAATCTCCCTGCAGCGCTCGAGGGGCAAGCTCAAGGGGTGGGCTTCACCAAGGCACCGCCATTGCAGAAGCGTGCGGACCAGGCCTTCTGTTCATCCAGGCTCAGGCTCGGTTGATTGCGCTGATACCACTCCAGCGAGGTGTTGAAGCACTTGTTCCAACGCACCGACTGCCCGCCAATCGCACCGAGGGACAGGGCAATCGACACCGAACTGGCCGTGGCAATCAGCGCCAACACCGGAAAGAGGTGGGCGTTGATCATGTCCCGTGCCTTGCTCATGAACCGTCAGCCGATCACTGCCCAGAGAGTAGTGATCACAGAACTGAATGGACAGAGCCCCTCAGCAATCCCAACGCCGCAGCAGGTTGCTGTAGCTGCGGCTGATGAGATCAAAGACCTCGTCTTTTCCCGTTCTTGAAAACAACGCCCTGCGGGCCGTATCGAGCTCAAACAACAGCTCCCGCTGCTCCGCCTGGCGAATCCGGCTCTCAATCCAGCCCACCAGCACATAGCGCTCCCCTGCCAGGACCGGCTCCACGCTGTGAAGTTGCGTACTGGGATAAACCAAACCATGTCCCGCAGGCAGGCGGAAGCTCTCGCTTCCCCCAGGAGTCTCCAGCGTGAGGGCACCCCCGTCGTAGTCAGCAGGCGGGCTTAAAAAGACGGTGAACGAGAGGTCGCTCCGTCCTCCCTCCATCCAGGCGTTGTCGATGTGACGCCCATAGCCCTCGCCAGCGGTGCAACGGCTGAACAGCAAGCTGTGGATCGAGCGCGGAAAGGCCGCAGCCTGAACTAGGGGATGCGCGGCCAAGCGCGGTTCAATCGCAGCCACCAGCTCCCGGTGCAGCGGGCTGGAGCGATCCAACTGCTGATTGTTTTTCACCCCCCGGGCATGCCAACCCGCGCTCTCCTGCCCCGAGCGCCAGTCCGCGGCGCGGCGCAATCGCCCGCAAATCTGCGCTGACTGTTCAGGAGACAACAGGGGCTCCAATGAAAAGCGCATCGCGTGACGACAGCAGCGACTGATGCATGATCGAGCAAGCCGCGCCGATGCGCTGGATCCCTCTCTCGCGACGGGTTGGTCACGCCGGCGCCTCCTGCAGCTGGGAACCCTGGTGATCGGCGGCGGAACGCTCGCTGGCCTTGGCTTGAAGTCTTCGGCGCAAGCGAAGCAGGAACCCGTCCCGCCGTTTGATCCCACCGAGGCCCTACGGGCGTTCAACCGCGGGACTCGCATCGAGGAAAACGGACGCAGCATCAGGGTCTTTGAGGTGGAAGCGCAAAGCACCACGGTCCCCCTTGGAGCGGGCGTGTTGTTTCGGGCCTGGACCCTCGAGGGCCGCATCCCTGGACCGACCCTGCGGGCCCAACAGGGCGAGCGGATCCGGGTGGTGTTCCGCAATGGAGACAGCACCTCCCACAGCCTTCACTTCCACGGGGTCCATCCAGCGGCCATGGATGGGATCGAGCCGGTGCGCCAAGGGCGCAGCACGATCTATGAATTCGACCTGGATGAGGCCGGGCTATTCCCTTATCACTGCCACATCGCCCCAGTCACCCGGCATGTGGGCAAAGGTCTCTTTGGCCTGCTGCTGGTGGACCCCATCGTTGCGAGAGCACCAGCCGATGAACTCGTGCTGGTCATGCATGGCTACGACCTCAACAACGACGGGCAAAACGAGCTCTATGCCTTCAACGGGCTACCTGACTGGTATCACCATCACCCCATCCAGATCCAACAGGGACAGCTCGTGCGCCTCTATCTGTTGAACATGACCGAACTGGAAGCGCCGTTGACCTTCCACATTCACGCCAACAGCTTTGATGTCCTCCGCTCAGGATTTCGTGAGCGAACCGATGTGGTGACGCTTGGAATCGCGGAACGCCAAATTCTCGAATTCCGCTATCCCTTCTCAGGGCGCTACATGTTCCATCCCCATCAAGATCAAATCGCTGAGCGGGGCTGCATGGGACTGTTTGAGGTGACCCCTGCACGGGATCGCCAACCCAGTGCCATTTGATACGACCTGGCGTGACCTGAGGGCCTCGACAAGGGGCCGCAGGACGACAAAGTCGGTGCTCAACCTGGCGCGACATGGCCGCTCCCCGCAAAGCCCTTGAGCTGTTTCTCAGCCTCAGCGTGAGTACTGGGGCGGTGCTCGCGCCCTTCAGCCCAGCTGCAGCCGCCCCGGCTGAGCACCACGGCCACAGCACCAACCTGGATGAGGGCGGTGAAGGAGGGGAAGGCGGTGAAGGTCAGCGCGCCATCGAGTCCGAACTCGATCTGCTGGTGGTCCTCGAGCAGATGCGCGGTCACCTGCTCATCGCCGAAGAACTGCT